>QHBL01000185.1:376-2570 GCA_003244125.1 Chthoniobacterales bacterium | reverse complement strand
CACGCCTCGTTAGATCGCAGCGTTCGGCTCGAGGTGGAGGATCGCCTGAAAAACGGCGAGCTGCGCGCCGTAGTTTGCTCGACCAGTCTTGAGCTCGGTATCGACATTGGCGCGGTCGATCTCGTCGTCATGGTGGCGACGCCGAAAGGCGTCTCGCGTGCGATCCAGCGCATCGGCCGGTCCGGGCATTCGATCAATAAGAGCAGCCACGGTGTTCTCGTCGCCACCAACATCAACGATCTCGCCGAAGCAACGGTGACGGCGAAGCTGGTGCGCGAGCGAGCGCTCGACCCGATCAAGATTCAGGACCAGCCCTACGACGTGGTGGCGCAGCACATCGTCGGGATCGTCGCGCTGCGGCCGACCTCAGCTAACGAGGTCTATTCACTCATCACGCGTGCGTTGCCCTTCACCAGTTTAGCTCGCGACCAGTTCGATCGTATTCTCGGGTACCTCGAAGGAGGCGGGGAAGCGCTGGCGCAGCAGTACGCCGGCGTCTTCGGCAAAGTTACTGTCGATGAAGAAGGTCTCGTCTCGTTAGCTCATCCGCGAATCGCGCGCGAGTTCCTTGTTAACATCGGAACCATCGTGTCCGAAGGCTTCGTCGACGTGCTCTTGAAACGGCGCCGCATCGGCTCGGTCGAGGAAGCTTTCATCAAAAGCCTGAACATCGGCGACTACTTCGTGCTCGGCGGTCGTGCGCTGCGGCTGGTCGATACTGGTGTTCAGGAAGCCTTTGTCGAACGCGCGGATGGGCAACTGCCGACCATTCCCCGTTGGAACGCGGCCAAGATGCCGCTCACTTCCGGCCTGGCGCGCGCCGTCCGCGAACTCCGCGCCGAATTAGCGCGGCGGCTGGAAGACAGCCGTCCCGGCTGTCACGGCAAACGGGCGTCCCGCCTGTCGAACCAGGCGCGAGGCCCGCTTACCCGAACAAACCGGCCAGCCTTCGACGGCGCCGACAACGCCGCAATCGATTGGCTGGTGGAACAGTACCAAATCTCGTTAGCTAACGCGCAGGCCATCGTGGAACAGTTCCGCGCTCAGCTTGTGATCTCCGACATCCCCTCGGGTGAACAGATGTTGATCGAGCTCTATCGCGACGATCAGTTCTCCCATTACTTCTTCCATGCGCTCATCGGTCGCAGCGCGAACGACGCGCTCTCGCGCATTGTCGCCTGGCGAGTGAAGAATCGCAGCGGCGGGAACGCGCTCGTCACCATCGACGACTACGGTTTCCTGCTCACGCTCCGTCACTTTCAGGAACTGACGCTGGAAGATTGGCGGCTCTGTTTTGAGCGCGAAGGCGCGGAAGAAGATTTGCGCGCGGCTCTCCGCGGGTCGGAGTTGGTGAAGTGGCAATTTCGCGGCGTGGCGCAAACTGGGTTGATGGTGCCGCGCAATTATCCGGGACAACAGCGGAAGCGAAAGCAGCTGAACTGGAGCGCGGAGGTCATCTTTCGCGTGCTCGAGCAATACGAGCCGGATCATCCTTTACTCGAAGAAGCGTACCGGCAGGCGACGCACACCTTCCTCGATGCCGATGAGGCGAATGCGTTTCTCAGTGCCGTGCAGGATTACCAGTGGAACCTGCGAGAACTCCCAACGGTGTCGCCGTTCTCGTTCCCCATCTACGCGAGCAAGATCAAGGAGACAATGATGCTGGAAGATCCCGCCGTCGCCGTGGAGCGCATCTATCATGAACTCTATGCCCGGGTCGAACAGGTCGCCGCGGCTAACGAGGTCCATACTGTCGAAACCACGGAATGAGTTTTAAAGATCACTTCTCCGGGCACGCAGCCGAGTATGCCCAGTTTCGGCCAGAGTATCCGACGGAGCTGTTCAAATACCTCACGTCAATCGCTCCGGGCCGCGCACAGGCGTGGGATTGCGCGACGGGGAATGGTCAGGCTGCAATCGCCCTGGCCTCGCACTTCAGCCGAGTGATTGCCACCGATGCCAGCGCACAACAGATCGCCAACGCGCGGCAACACGATCGCGTGGAATACCGCGTCGCGACGGCGGAGGCGAGCGGACTCGATGACAACTCAATCGATCTGATCACCGTCGCGCAGGCGCTGCATTGGTTCGATCTTCCGCGATTTTTCAGCGAAGCGACGCGCGTTTTGAAGAGTCGCGGCGCAATCGCCGTCTGGGCCTACAACCTTCTCCAGGCCGGCAAGGAAATCGACGC
>QHBL01000185.1:0-202 GCA_003244125.1 Chthoniobacterales bacterium | reverse complement strand
CGCGCGGGTTTGATCCGCTCGATGACGTCGCAGCAGAAATGCGCGCTTTTTGGCCTCAACGGGAAGCGGCCCGGGAAATGAAATGGCCGCTGCATCTGCGGGTCGGGATTTGCCTCAAATGAGCGATCCGGCGCGCGGCAAGGGCGGCTGAAAAGAAAGAGGCGGACCACTTGCGCGATCCGCCCCTCCCCTGTCTTTGAGC
>QHBL01000139.1 GCA_003244125.1 Chthoniobacterales bacterium | reverse complement strand
TTGTGGCTGCTCGTGCGTTTGGCTTCGTATACAGTCTGCCTAACTACTCGTCCAACGCGACCGTGATCCGTTGCCGCGAAAACCCAGCGCCTCGCGCGGCGCGTTAACTCAGGCGTTAGCCCCCAATGGAGCTTCACGATGACCATCATCATTACGGCCTTTGAACGATCCCCTGATGGCGGCAAGGGATTGGCGCGTGATACGCGCATTCGTTGGGCGCTCAATGAAGTGGACCAACCCTACGAGGTTCGCCTTGTTTCATTCCGTGCGATGAAGGAACCGGCGCATCTGGACCTTCATCCTTTCGGCCAGATTCCAACCTATGAGGAAGGCGATCTCGCCCTGTTCGAGACCGGCGCGATCGTCTTCCATATCGCCGAACGCCATGCGGGGCTGTTGCCGGACGATCCCAATGCCCGGGCGCGCGCTATTACGTGGATGTTTGCCGCGCTCAACACTGTGGAGCCGCCGATCCTTGAACTTGTAACAGCCAAATTTCTGGAGGGCGACAGGCCATGGAGTGAGGAGCGCCTGCCTCTGATCCGGGATCGCATCCGCAATCGGCTGGGTCAGCTATCTGCTCGGTTGGATGATGTCGACTGGCTCGATGGTGCGTTCAGTGCGGGCGACCTTATGATGGTGTCGGTGCTGCTCAGGCTGAGATCATCGGGCATTCTGGACGAGTTTCCGAAACTGGCTGCCTATGTCGCTCGCGGAGAAGCACGGCCCGCATACAAGGAGGCTTTCGCCGCCCAATTGGCAGTTAACGATCCTGCCCATGATGTTGGGAGCTAACAATTCATTCAAGCCGAACCCGCTTCGCGGCTCGGCTTAATCCAGGCGTTATATCCGCAAACCCGGACCCGGGAAAATGCAGTTAACCGAATTTAGGAAAGATCAAATCTGGACCGTAGATTACCCGGTCAAATTAGCGATGTGCCCGTTCAATGCGCGAATGAGCGTCATACGCCTTGAGGGTGGCCGCTTGATCCTGCACTCGCCGTGCGATATTGACGATGCCACGGTGACGGCCATTTCAAGGCTGGGGAAAGTTTGTTATATCGTTGCTCCCGGTTCGTTCCATCATATGCACGTGACCAGTGCACAACGTAGGTTCCCAAATGCTCAGACGTTCATATGTCCTGGCATTGAGCGAAAGGTCCCGAGCCTTCATTTCGACTGGATATTGGGGCCACGCTCTCCGGCGGCTTGGAGCGATACGATAGATCAGGTTCTCATTCGAGGGAGCAGATATATCTGGGAAGTCGCAATGCTGCACAAACCAAGTAAGACGCTCGTGCTCGTGGATGCGATAGAGTATTTCACCGATCGAACGGATGACGTTAGCTGGCAGCTAAAGGGCTGGTGGAAGCTGTTTCGCATGTGGGACAGGCCAAAGCCCGCGCCTGAGTACCAGCTGGGTTGGAAAGACAAGGTCGCTGCGAGGGCTTCTCTGGAATTAATTCTAGAATGGGATTTCGATAGAATAATTCTGTCGCATGGCGATAATATTACGGAAAAAGCAAAGGAAACGGCGCGCCGTGCATGGACGCCTCCGCTTGAAAGTGCTCGCGCCGCCGTCTAACGCTCTCGGCGCGTTCTATATTGCCGTCATGCTCATGACAATGCCGGGAGCATGGTCGTTCTAAATCCTCTTGGGCATCATTGAGATCGTGCTCGGCGCCTCACCATTTGGCACGCGTGGAGCTGGCTCAAGTGGGCGACCGAGCGATGTTGCGCGCGAAGTTCACAAGGAGGATCGCTTGATAAATCGGATTATCCGAGTCGATGTTTCTCGCTGCCAGTTCTTTTTAGCAAGCGCCCGCGGTACGGAAAGCGCACCTGACGATTCATTCAATCCGAACCCGCTTTGCGGATCGGCTGTGTCAAGCGTCAGGCCGACTACCGGATCCCGTTCGCGGAGGAGGAGAACATGAAGAAGTCGGATTCGACCAAGAGCCAGTCGGCATCGCAGCTGATTGACAAAAGAATCGCCGATCTCGGGGATTGGCGCGGGGACACCTTGGGCAGGATGCGCAAACTCATCAAAGCGGCAGACCCGGATGTCGTCGAGGAATGGAAGTGGATGGGCACTCCCGTATGGGAGCACGACGGGATCATCTGCACCGGCGAGTCTTACAAGGCGAAAGTGAAGTTGACCTTTGCCAAGGGTGCTTCGTTGAAAGACCCGGCCAAGCTCTTCAACTCGAGCCTCGACGGGAACACAAGGCGCGCGATTGACATCCTTGAGGGGCAGGAAGTCGACGCGAGCGCGTTCAAGGCGCTCATCCGTGCCGCGGTCGCACTCAATACATCCAGAAAGGCAAAGCCAAAACGAGCGAAGTAGGTTACGGGGTTTGCTAGGTGGCTTTCGATAGCTGGTCGGTGATGGACAAGGCCAAAGCACCGACCTGACAATTCATTCAAGCCGAACCCGCTCCGCGACGCGGCTGCGTCGAGCGTTGGGTTTCACGCATTATGCAGAGAATCCACTTATCGAACCGGGCTCGGCTGTTCAAACGAATGGGGCCACCTCTCGAGCACCTTCGCCTCAATCTTTTTCATTGTGCACCCATCGAGGAGGTACGTCATGAGCAATGCAAACACATACAATGGCAACTGCTTCTGCGGCGCGGTGCAGTTCACAGTCACCGGCGACCCGGTGGCGATGGGTTATTGCCACTGCGAATCCTGCCGGCACTGGTCGGCCGGTCCGATCAATGCTTTCACCTTATGGAATCCTGACGCGGTGAAGAACACACGCGGCGCGGACAACGTCGGCAGCTACAACAAGACGCCGCAAAGTGCGCGCAAGTGGTGCAAGATCTGCGGCGGGCATCTGTTCACTGAACACCCGGCATGGCATCTGATCGACGTGTACGCGGCGGTGATCCCAGATTTCACTTACCAACCCGGGATCCACGTGCACTATCAAGAGACCGTGCTGCCGATCAAGGACGGCTTGCCGAAGATGAAGGATGTGCCGAAGGAAATGGGCGGCTCGGGCGTCAGCGTGGCGGAATGATGGCGTTGGACTGGTAGCGTGTCAGCCGAGGTGTTGCCATGTCGGAAACGAATGACCCCGAACAACTCGCGCTGATGCGGCGCGTGGTCGAACTCGCGCAGCAGCAGACGCGGATGTCCGCCGAGCGCTCCGAGCAATCGGCGGAGCGCTCTTACATGAACGCCGAGCGCACGCTGTCGGTATGGACGCGCACCGCGCTGTCGTTGATGGTGTTCGGGATCGCGGTCGATCGCTTCGGCATGCTGCTGCGACACGAACCGTGGTCGCACGTTGGCGATCGACTGCTGCCGAATCCGTCGTCGACATTGGGCGGCGTGATTCTTGTCGCGCTCGGTGTGGCAATGGCGCTCTCCACCGGCGCGCGTTTTCTGGCCTACGCACTCGCCTATCAGCGTTTGCATCCGCTACCGCACAAGCACGGGCCGTATCTGGCTTTCACTTTCGCGCTGCTGGTGGCGCTGTTCGGCATCGCGCTGCTGGTGGCGCTGCT
>QHBL01000325.1:398-4775 GCA_003244125.1 Chthoniobacterales bacterium | reverse complement strand
GGCGTGAGCACCATGATCGCGCTCGGATGCGCGAACTGCCGCGTTGTTTCGTCGTAGGCAAAGTGGTAGCCGACAGATTCGGTCAATTGCGCAATTGCATTTGGGTCGCCGGTGAGAAAATGCCAGCCGTTCGCCCCGCCGGCTCGTCCGTAGCGCTGGACGTAAATTTGTTTTTTGGCGGCAGCGAGCGCGGCCCGTTCACGCGCGTCGAAACTAACGACGACGATTTCGTAATCCTTACCGGCATCTAGCTTCAGTTCCTGGGCGGTTTGCACAACGCCATTGAGCACGAGCGTGCATAGGTTGGGGCATTCGTAATACGCCAGGGCGAGAATGACCGGCTTGGGGCCAAAGAAGCTGCCGAGCTCGACAGTTGTGCCGTGCTCATCGCGCAAACGCGCGTGCAACGGAATCTGCCCGCCGAGTTTTTGTTCGAGTCCAGCGCGCGCGGCGATCTGTTGTTGAGGTGTTCCCCCGAATGCCGAGATGCCAAACAATATCGGGAGCGCCGCCAGCAGAACTCCGGGTACCGCACGCGTCTCGCGTGCGCTACCCGGAGTTCTGCATTCGCGTTTCATGGTTTCGTTGCGCTCGCCGCGGCTTTCTGTTGCTGCGTTTGCTCCGGCGTGATGCCGCTTGAGTTTTGCGATCCGGGGCCGCGAGTCGCCAGGCCGCGTTGGGCGATCAAATCCATCGCGCGCTCGATCGGGATACGAATGATTCCGGCCTGTTTATCGATCCAGCCGTAGGTGTTCAGCTTCGCACCCTCGATCGCGTCGTATCTTTGTAGATCGGTCGCGGGCATCGTTTGCAGCTGCGGCTGCGGCGCGAGATTCCGCGGATGAAGCGCGATGCGCGACGGGCGAGGGATGCTGGCGCTCGAATATCTTATAGAGCCCGGCCAGCGCGAAGTGGATGATGATTGCGCAGAGGACCAACCCGACGGCAAACCATGTGACCACGCGCATGCTGATGTCGCGCCGTTCGTGACCTTCGATCGCCTGCTCAGGCATGTTGCGGTTCCTCCGAGAGTTCGATAGCAAACAGCGGCCGCTGTTTCACGAAGTAAAAAAAAAGCGCGAACCAGAAACCACCGAGCGCGATCAACTCGGCAAAATCGAGCCAGTGCACGTAGAGGCGGTCGGGATGAAAGGTGGGCGCGACGAACCAGAAGTTCGTTAGCACATTTGCGAGCACGATGAGCACGCAAATGAGCGCGAGCCGGCGCGGATCGCGCTTGGCATCGCGCCAGAGGAGGAGCGCGAACGGGAGGAGAAATTCTCCCAGCATGAGAATGAGCGCGAACCATTGCCAGCCGCCGCCGCTGCGCGGGAGATACCACGAGATTTCCTTCGGCAGATTGCCCGACCAGATGACGAGGAACTGCGAGAACGAGACGTAGATCCAGAAAACAACGAAAGCCAGGATCATGTTCCCGAGATCGTGGAACGCCTTCGTCGGGATCGTTTCGCGCAACTGCGCGTGCTCGGAAAATCCGGCGAGGAGAGCGGTCATCAACGCCAGCGCGTTCAGAAATTGGCCCGCTACAAAGACCGTGACAAAGATCGTCGAATACCACTCCGGATCGAGCGACATAACCCAATCGGTCGATGCGAAGTTCATGCAGAGGACGTATACGATCAGCCCGCCTGCGCTGAGACTCGTGACGTGGCGCGCGGTGATGCGATCAGGCGATTCGTCCTCCTCGATCGACCAGCGACGCAAAAGCAGCGCAAAGGTAATCAGTACCGCAAAGTAGAAAACCGAGCGCGCGGTGAAGAAAGTGGCATTGAGATAAGCGTGTTTATGCAAATGGCCGTGCGTCAGCGGCGCGTTCGGCGATGACCAGCTATAAAGATCGCGCAGACCAAGAAGGGCCGGGACGAACAAGATCGCCATCATTGGCAAAGTCATGAACGCGGCTTCGGATAAACGCCGGATGGACCAACCCCAGATGCCGCCCGTGAGATATTGCATCATCACGATCACGAGCGAGCCAAGGGATAACCCGACCCAGAAAAGCCACGCGAAAAGATAAGAATGAAAGAATTGCGGGAGGTTTAGGAACGCGCCGATAATTGAGAGAACAGCGGCGATAATCCCGATGAGGAGCGCACGGATTTGCCAACGACCTAACTGCGATGCCAGATCCAAGTCGCTCATTTTTGCGCCGTTTCGAGTTGTTTTAACGCGGCCGGATCGCCGTCGTTAGGCGTGGCATGCTGGCTGAGTTGAAGCGCGCGGATATATGCGATAATCGCCCATCGATCCTGAGGCGAGACGCGCGCCTTGTACGGATACATCACGCCGTAACCATTGGTGATCACGTCGAAGAAATGACCGACCGGCGCGTCGCGCAGGCGCTGCTCGTGCAGGGATGGCGGTCTCGGGAATCCGCGCTGGACAATCATGCCATTGCCACTGCCAGAGCGGTCATGGCAGACGGCGCAGTAGATGTCGAAACGCTCGCGGCCGCGAGCGAGCATTGCGCGCGTGACTGGCGCCGGAAAGGTCGCAACAAGCTGACCGCCGATTTTTCCGGTAAAGAATTGCTCGTCTTCGTTTAGCTGCCCGCGAGCGACGGTATGAGCGGGCGGAACGCGCGAGGCTCGGTCGTCCTTGAAAAAATTGTCTTCAGCGAGCGGCTTGAGGTGTTGCTGATCGACCATGCCTTTGCGGCAGCCCACGGACATGCAACACATCAACGCGATCGAAATGAGGCATTGAACCGAACAGGTGTATGGTAGGGCGCGACCGCTGGGCGCGCCGCTCGCACGCGCTACGACGCGGACGGCCCGCCGGTCCGTCCCCACCATTCGTTTGCGCGGCTTCAATTCTCCACCTCCAGAATCGAAATCGGCGCGAGCGAAAGGAAGAATTCTCGCACTTCTTTCGCATTGAAAACGTGATCGTCTGACTGAATGCAGAGGAAGAAACGCGTCTGGCTTGCAAGTTTGAATTCGGGAACGTTGAACACCGGATGGTACGGCTTCGGCAATCGATTCATTGCCAGCATCCCGAGCACAGCGGCGAACGCGGCGAAGAGCACCGTCAACTCAAACGTGATCGGCACAAACGCCGGCCAGCTATGGAGCGGACGGCCCCCGACATTCACCGGGTAATCAACGACAGCGGAATACCACTGCATTCCGTACGCAGTCAGGCCGCCAAGAATTCCGCCGATCAATGTGACGAGCGGCACGCGCGTTTTGTGAAAGCCGATCGCTTCAGCCAAACCTTCAACGGCAAACGGACTGTAGGCATCCATCCTTCGATAACCGGCGCTGTAAGCGGCACGCGCGACAGCGAGCAACTGCTCCGGCGTCCCGAATTCCGCCATGATTCCATAGAGATTCTCGTTCATCGCGACGGCTCCCGTTTTTCCCTAACGAGTCCTTTCATTTCGCTGATCGAGATGGCGGGCAGCAATCGCAAAAACAGAAAGAAGAGCGACGCGAACAAGCCAAAGGAACCGATCAACGTCATCCAATCCCAGCGCGTGCCGTGGAAAATTCCCCACGACGACGGCAGGAAATCGCGATGGGTGCTGGTGATGACGATGACGTAGCGCTCCGTCCACATGCCGACGTTCACGAGCAGCGCGATGACGAAAAGTATCGCTGGATTCGTGCGGACCTTCTTAAACCAGACGGCTTGCGGCACGATGACGTTGCAGAGGATGAGCAGCCAATAGGCCGGCGCATATGGGCCGAACATCCGATTCAGCGTCAGGTAAATCTCGAATTTGTCGTCGCTGTACCACGACATGAATCCTTCGGTGATGTAGCCATGCGCAACCATCAGACCGGTGGCGAGCATGATCTTCGCGCAGTTCTCGAGATGACGGATCGTGATGAAATCCTGGAGTCCGTAGAACTTCCGGATCGGGATCGCGAGCGTCAGCACCATGGCGAAGCCGGAAAAAATTGCGCCTGCCACGAAGTAGGGCGGGAAAATTGTGGAGTGCCATCCGGGAACAATCGCGACAGCAAAATCGAGCGAAACGACGCTATGCACTGAGAGCACGAGCGGCGTCGCAAGCCCGGCGAGGAGTAGATACGCCATGTGGAAGCGCTTCCAATGTTTTGCCGATCCGCGCCAGCCGAGCGCCATGATTCCGTAGACGAGCTGCGTCGGCTTTCGCACGGCCCGGTCGCGCATCGTCGCGACATCGGGAATTAAACCCACGTACCAAAACATCAGCGACACGAGTAGGTAAGTGCTGACTGCGAACACGTCCCAGACGAGCGGACTGCGCCATTGCGGCCATAGGTCCATCGTGTCGGGGTACGGCAGCAGCCAATAGAAAACCCACGGCCGGCCGAGGTGAAGCAGCGGAAATAATCCGGCGCATGCGACCGCGAAAAGCGTCATCGC
>QHBL01000325.1:0-320 GCA_003244125.1 Chthoniobacterales bacterium | reverse complement strand
CCTTTGATCAGCAACCAGCCGATCGCGAAGTTCATCATCATCAGGAGCAGAAACGCGACGGCCAATCCTCCAAGCCAGCCGCGTTGGATGGGACGCTTGAGGACAACGTCGCTGATTTTGCCCGTGACCGATTCGTTGTCGTACCCCGGCGCGACGACTGGTTCGAGTTCAGTGCTCATGTAAGATCGATGAGCGTTCGCGTGCGCTCCCCCGAGTTTGCAGCCGCGCGTGAACTATTCGCGACCGTGCTCATGGGTGCTCCAGCTCCGGGTTCGGGTTGCGCAGCTTCGCGAGATACGTCGTCCGCGGGCGCGTGTTCA
>QHBL01000374.1 GCA_003244125.1 Chthoniobacterales bacterium | reverse complement strand
GCTGAATGTCTGCAACGGCAACAACTGCCCGAGCGCGGCATCGTGATTGTCGATGAAGCGGGGCAAATCGGCGGGCGACAATTGCTCGATTTTGATTCACTTAGTGCAAGAGCACCGCGGCCGGCTGATTCTTTCCGGCGACAGTCGTCAGCATGGGCCGGTCGAGGCATCGGACGCGCTTCGCGCGATCGAGCGCTACTCTGGTTTGGGCGCAGCTGAACTCGTTGAAATTCATCGCCAAAATCCGCGGCGCGGACAAACGCCGAGCGAACGAAAACGTATCGAACTCTATCGGAAAGCAGTGGAGGCCGCAGCGGCGCGTAATTTGCCTCAGTCCTTTCGAAAGCTCGAAGAGCTCGGCGCAATCACGGAATGCGATCTTGCGTCGGTGGGTGAACGCCTGACGAATTCCTATCTGGAATTCGTTGCGCGCGGCGAGTCCGCGATTGTAGTGTCCCAAACCTGTGCGGAAGTGCGGGCAGTGAACGAGACGATTCGTGAGCGGCTTCGTCGCGACGGTGCGCTATCAGGAAATGAATCGCGCATCACGACGCTCGAACAAGTCGACCTAACAGCCGCGCAGAAGCTCGATCTTCGGCACTATCCGCTGGGCAGTGTTGTTGTTTTCAATCGCGATTTCCGCGACTGCGCTCGCGGAGACCAGGCAAAGATCGTCGGTCACACAGACAAACGTCTCGTGTTGGAAATTGACGGAAGAGTTCATCAGCTTCCGACGAACCATCTCGATAAGATCAACGTTTGCTTGCCCTTGGTTCTGGATTTGTGCGCTGGCGATAAACTGCAATTGAAGACGAATGGTGCGACGGCTGAGGGCCGAAGAATTGCGAACGGTGAAATTGTTTCGGTTGCGCGAGTTTTGGCCAGCGGCGCGATTCGGTTGAAGGACGGCCGCGTGCTACCGCCTCATTATCGGCAGCTTCAACGCGGCTACGCAGTTACTTCATACAGCTCGCAGGGCAAAACCGTAGATCATGTCTTGTTTTCCGATTCCGCCGTTCGCGCCGCATCGAGCGCGCAACAATGGTACGTCACGATTTCGCGCGGGCGAAGGAGCGTAAGAATTTTCACGCCCGATAAAGAACAACTTCGGCGTGCCATCATGCGAAGCGGTGAGCGCGAGCTTGCACTCGATTTGGTTCCGCAAAAGAACCGGAGTTGGCGTCAGCAATACAAATTAGTTCGCTCGATCCGGCGTGGTCGTGAGTTCGCGCGACGCGTTTGCCTCATGACCATGCATTCCTGGAGCAGCCAATTCCTTCGCACTGATTTGAATCAACAACATGAAAACCGAACTTCGCCGATCAATCGCGCAAACAAGCCCCCCGTGCTGGCAGCGTGAAGCGCCATGCCCGTGTCTTCGTATCGAGACATCGCCAAGAGTGTCGCAGATACTCCCGTACCAGCATCTCACCACTGCGTCACTCAACCGCGATGACAAGGTCGAGACGCTGCGGCTACTGTTCTCTTCGCATGATGTAGAACTTCGTGGCCATAACCTTCGAACACTGCTTCTGGCTTTACAGGATTTCGCGGTGAAATGGATTCGAGCAATGCCGGAGCGCTATGAAGGATTGGACCCTGGCGAGAATGGCGTGATCACGGAAATCCGAATCGAGGACGCGGAGTAAACCACGGAATTCGGTCGTACTCTGATACAGGCGGTGATATTGTGCCCGCATGAAGACGTGAGTGTGCCCGCATTGTCACACTCACGTTCCTGAAAGTCCGAACGTGTGCACCGGGTGCGGCGCGGAGGTCGTACGTGGTCTCAATCGACGACAACGCTCATTGGTCGGCCTGGCATTCGTGGCCGTCGCTATCCTTATTTTTGCACGCGTACGAAGTGCTACACGGCCACCCATTTTTGAGAACACTCAAAGCGGAGGACGGGTTATCAGTCCTCGCTGGACTAACCTGCGTGATCGTCTTGCCTTACCTCGCGGGAGCGTCGGTCGCTCGTCTTTTCTGCCGTTCGCGAATTCGTTTCTACCGCGTGTATCGACATCAGTAAGCTGGCGCGCGGATTCGTGCTAACGCGGGAAAACTTGTTCCTTACGCAGCTATCCCGAAGCTTACGCGCTGAGCTTGAGCGAGACTATGGTCTTGTCGCAAATGTCCGTAGGTCTTCATGCAAAGCGCTCCTCCGTCTTTGTGACCAAGCCAACGCGAAACAGTCGGAATATCGACACCGCTTTCAATACAGATGGTAGCGAAAAGATGCCGTAAATCGTGATGTGTAATGCGCCTCATCCCGACCTTGTTTGCCGCACGGTCCATGGATTTCTGCGCTTCGCAGACGTGAAGGATGGGCATCTCGTTTGTTTCGTCAGACCGGTCGTGTCGCAGCCGCTGCAATAAGCCACGCAGCTCCGGAATCATGGGAACACGACGCACTTCACTATTCTTTGTTCCCGTAACCGCGTCTCCACGAATTGTGACTTCCGATTTTTTGAAATCGACGTCGCGCCACGTGACACTGATCGCTTCAGAAAGTCGACAGCCGCTGAACGCGACGAACTGAACGAAATCTGCGCAGTCTTTGGAATGGCGCCTCCGCTTCTCGAATCTGCTTCGCGAACTGGATAAACTGTTCCCGGCTCGGGAGCAGCAACTCCTTCGCGCTAAGTTTCGCACGACCAAGTGCTCGCGCTGGGTTGGAATACAAAGCCCCAGCTTCGACGGCGATTTCGAGAATATTCCGCAGCACCATCAGCGTATTGTTGGCGCGAGTTCCGCTGAACTCCCGAAAGAATTTGGACGCCCATTCCCTACAATCGCGCTCCGAGATTCGTTGTACGTCCCTTTCTGCCAAACTTGGCCACGATCGCAACAAGGCTACGACGACCTGTTCGTAATACTTCTTCGTCGACTGCTTGACGTTCGTATCGGCTTTCAGCCGCTCACGGTAAATAGCCAAGGCGTCGCCGACCTGCATCTTGCCTTTTCGCACAGCCGCTGCGGAGGTTGCTCGGGCGCGAAGCTTACGAAGCTCATCAGCCAGGCGCTGACGCGCGACCGTCAGCACCGGAGTCTCGAGTGACTTCACGTACAACTTGCCCGCAACCCGCGCTCGAACGTAGTATGTGCCGGAGGGAGTATATCTGACGAGGTTCTCGCCGCATCGTTTCCATGTCTGCTCTGGACTCGAGTTTCTCGAAAGCATTCGCGCAGTATCAAAAAGGAGTATCAAAATATGCTCTTAGGCGGGAGCAACTTTGACTGTTTTCCCTCGTAAAGCGGGCCTGTAGCTCAGCGGTTAGAGCAGGGGACTCATAATCCCTTGGTCCCAGGTTCGAATCCTGGCGGGCCCAGCCCCGAAAGCTTTCGGGGCTGCCACGCCGTAATAAAATGAAGGCGGGCTGTGGTGGGGCAAACTTTCGCCCGCGCCTTCAAAGGCTACGGCTTGGAAGGCGTGAAAAATTTCTGATTTCTGATTTCTAAATTCTGAATAGAACGGCGAGATGCAACGCGGCTTTTTTTTCGCGCTGGAGATTATTAGCGTCACCGCCCTCGTTCTCCTGACCCGCTGCGCGAATTACGCGGATGTTTTCGTCGGCCATCAGATTTATTTCGTCGATGCCGATTGTTACGCGCGAATGACGCGCGCGCGCATTTGCTTCGAACATCCGGGGACAATCGTTCGCTGGCATGATTTCGAGAATTTCCCGGTCGGCATTTCGCCGCACACTACTGCGCCGCTGGATTACCTGATTGTGGCGATCGCAAAGTTGCTTTCGTCCTTCGCGTCCAATCCGCTCGATCTCGCGGGCGCGATTATTTCGCCGCTGCTCTCGATTGCGCTCGGCATTTTTCTCTGCTGGTGGTCGCGCCGGATGGCGTTGCGATTTCGATTCGCGCTTCTGCTTTTATTCGCGGCCAGTCCCATTCTGGCCCACGGCTTTGCTCTTGGGCGACCGGACCATCAAGCGTTATTAATTGCGCTCATCACGGTGGCAATTTGTGCGGAGTGGAGGGCGGCTATTCAGTTTGCGCGCAGTTGGAGCATTCTCGCCAGCGCCGCCTGGGGTTTCGCACTCTGGATTTCAATTTACGAGCCGCTGGTGCTACTCGCACTTTTGCTCGTGTTGCGCGGCCGGCTTCTTTTTCGCGCCGAGCGTCGGGCCGGATGGATCGTCTTCGCGGCTATCCTGCTGCTGGCCGCGCTGATTGAGCGCCGCGTTCCCGCGTTGCCCGCGCCTGCCCTGGCAAGCACTCTGCATAACTGGAGCGCCAGCATCGGCGAGCTTTCCCACGTCTCGTTAGGAAGCAACCTCTGGTTCCAATGGTGCGGCTGGTTGTTGCTGGCGGCGCCGATTCTGTTTCTGCGGCGTAAAACCGACCTGCCCATTTTTTTGCCTGCGCTTCTCGTGGCCACATTTGTTCTTTCCATCTGGCAGGCACGCTGGGGTTATTTTTTGGCGGTTATGTATGCTTTACTAGCTCCCGAGATTCTCTCGCGCTTCGGCAAGCGATGGGTTGCGGTGACAGTTTTCGTTATCAGTTTGTTTCCGAGCGCGCAGGCCTGGGACGGTTCATTCGGGCCCGCGGCAACGTTGGGCCGCTCCGAAAATCTAATCGAGCTAGCCGAGCTGCGTCGGGTGGCGGTTGTGGTCGATGGTCCATTTCTCGCGCCCTGGTGGTTATCGCCCGCGCTTGCCTATTGGTCGAGGCAACCGGCGGTAGCAGGCAGTTCGCATGAAAGTATTGCAGGAATTGCAGATACCGCACATTTTTACGCAACAAACGAATTCCAGAAAGCGATTGAGATTTGCCAGCGGCGCAAGGTGCGCTCGGTTGTTGAATACGACGGCGAGCGGTTGGCGAAAAACTGCCACGATCTCCTAACGATTCCTATTCCGCCGGACGCCCTTTGCTTCGTGCTTGACCGATCACCGAGCCACGCTCCGGCTTTCCTTTCGCTGCGTGCACAGACGGGGCGACTCAAGATTTATCGGGTAGAAAACTTGGAGAAAAACCGCTTTTTCGATGGAATCCATTGACATACCGGAGTCGGCTCCCCATACTGATGTGTGCTTAAGAAATTCATCCCGCAAAGGCCAAACTCGTCGATTGGCGAAGAGCCGCAGCGCGCGGTGAGCGAGGAAGATATTAATCGACCCGTTTATCGCGAACAACCAAGAACAACAACGTCAACCGATCATCCAAATTATATGGCAGAACATAGTGGCAAAGACGTGCTCTCGAGCGATGTCGAAATTAAAGGCTCAATCAAATTTCAGAAAGAATTGCTGATCGACGGCAAGGTCGAAGGGGAGATTCATTCCGACGGAGTGCTTACTATTGGCGAGAACGCGGACATTCGCGGCGAGATCAAAACCAAATCGATCACCGTTTACGGTAAAGTGCAGGGAAACATCACCGTGGGTGAACGTTGCGAATTGAAATCGCGTTGCACCTTACAGGGCGACCTGAAAGCGGCCCGCCTGGTGATCGAAGAAGGCGCCACCTTCATTGGAAAATCCGAAGTCACCAGCTCCGCCGCAGGCGCTGCTGGAATTACTGGTGCGAGCAAAACGCAGCCGCAACCGCAGCACACCCGGCCGGAAGTGGTGCGCCACGAAGAACCGGCGAAGACCGCCGCCTTCGGAACGCGGGCGTAAATCAAGCTCTAGCGCGAGACCGTGGCAAAGTCGTCGTCGCCGGTAAAAGTCGCTCTCGAGTGCCCTCATTGCGGCTTTAAACAGAAGGAGTACGCCGCAGCCAAGACGACCATGTGTCGTCAATGCGGCGCTCATTTTTCGTCTACGGATCGGCCGCGGCCAGCTATCGTGTTGACGCCGCGCGCGCCGGTGGAAACCGCGCCGCCACCGCGCGCGGTCGAGAGCTCTTCCTTGCTCCGGCGTTTTGATGGGTTGTGGAAAACGAATCGCAACTCAGTCATCGAGTGTTTCGAGTGTAAACGAAAACAGGAAGTGAGCGGCGCTGCCAGCTCGACCATCTGTCCCTCGTGCAGCGCGCACATTGACCTGCGCGATTACAAAATCAGCACCAACTTTAGTCGCGCCATCCGCACCCATGGCGAGGTGCATGTCACCAACAAAGGCGACATGAGCAGCAGCAGCGTGCGTTGTCGAAATGCCGTCATCGAAGGGCGGCTGCGCGGAAATTTGAATTGTGACCAATCGCTGCGCATCCAGATTGTAGGCAGAGTTTCCGGGCGCATTACCGCTCGCGATATGTTGGTGGAGCGGCGCGCGGAGATTCAATTTTTTCGCCGGCTGCGAGTAACCAACATCGAAATTCGCGGCCGCATGAGCGGCGAGATTATCGCGCAAGGAATGGTCACCATCCGCAAGCACGCCGCGCTCGATGGCAACGTCACCGCCCGCGCAATTAACGTGGAGAAGGGCGGAGTTTTTTCTGGCGAGCTCGTCATTGGGTGCGCGCATCTGGAGCAGGCCGACCTGCTGCTTACTCCCGCCGCGGGGGAAGAGTTGCAGAAAAAACCTGAAGTCCCGCCTGGATTGACAGAATCGCTCCCTGCCACCTAGGTAGCTCGATGCAGAAGCTGCGACCGCGCAGTCCCTACGAAAAATTAGGCGGCTACGTCCACCTGCCGCGCTTGATCGACAAGGCGCGTCTCCATCAAAAAGGATTGCTCAACGGCTACAACTACAAAACGGTCGGCTTCGATAAACATCTTTTGTCCTTTTTGAAATTGAATGGCGACGAATTTGAGCAAGTCGCAAATCGGCTCGATGACGACGAGGGCATTCTGGGATGGGTGCAAAAAAATGCGGCCAAGCATTCCGCGGAAGAGATCGCGCATTGGAACGACGAAATGATTTCGCGCCATCCGGATACGGCGGCCAAGCGCGCGCGCTTCGTTCATTTCCTCAAGGAAGCGGGCGGCGAAGGGCGCAAAGACATCAAAACGTATTTCGACCTCATCGAGTTCGACGAAGGCCGGTTGAAATAAATCCGTCCATCCCCGGAGGCAAAATCGAAAACCGTGGCCACGCTGCCTGTGCCGCTGAGACACCGGCCCCTACAAACC
>QHBL01000309.1 GCA_003244125.1 Chthoniobacterales bacterium | reverse complement strand
CCCGCCCTGTAGCCGCTTCGCTGTGCGAAGCGATGGGTGAGTGATGTAACATGCGACGCGCAGCGAAACGTTTTCCCGTGTCGCCCACAGGGCGACGGCTACAGCGCGGATATCCGCCCGCAGAATTTCATCGCGAAACTTCAGGCGGGCGTTACGGTTCCGCCTTTTATCGCATGTACACCGCAGGGATTCACCACATCACCGCCATCGCCAGCGACCCGCTGCGCAACGTCGCCTTCTACAGCGAAGTGCTCGGCCTGCGGCTGGTGAAGCGCACCGTCAATTTCGATGATCCCGCCAGCTACCATTTGTACTTCGGTGACAACATCGGCACATCTGGTTCCATCCTGACTTTCTTCTCCTGGCCGGATGCCAGCCGAGGCGCCGCCGGCAGCACAGAGGTCGCGGCAATTAGCTTCGCCGTTCCGCCAGATGCGATCGATTTCTGGAAGGAACGTCTCGCCGCCCATCGCGTCTCGGCGGAGGAAATCGCGCCGCGTCTGGGTGAAGCGGTGGTGCGTTTCCGTGATCCTGATGGATTATCGCTCGAATTCGTCGCGCCGGCTGACCCGCTCGCGGTCGAGCCGTGGAACGGCGGCGCCATTCCGATGGAGCAGGCGATCCGCGGTTTCGCAGCGCCTACACTCGCGGTGCGCCGCGCCGATCTGACGGAAAGGGTGTTGGCGCAAATTCTCGGCTTTCGTTTCACGATGGAAGAGGGAAACCGCCGCCGTTTCGAGGCCGGTGAATCTTCCGCCGCCGCGCGCGTCGATGTCGTTTCGTCCGATGCGGCGCCAGCGCGGATCGCGGTGGGTAGTGTGCATCACATTGCTGTTCGCGCAGCCGATGATGAGGAGCAATTGCGCTGGCGCGACGAGTGGATCGGCGTGGGGTTTCATGTCAGTCCGGTGATGGATCGCAATTATTTTCACTCCATCTATTTTCGTGAGCCGAGCGGCATACTTTTCGAGATCGCGACGGACGGACCGGGCTTCGCTATCGATGAACCGCTCGAAGCACTGGGCACATCCTTGAAGTTGCCGCCGGCGTTTGAACCGATGCGCGCCGAAATCGAACGCGTGCTGCCGCCGCTCGAGCGCGCTGCTGCTGCCTGAGTGAACGCGTTTGGATTTGATTATGAATTCGTGCCGGGTCCGAGCCCGCGTACTTTGCTCCTGCTCCACGGCACCGGCGGCGACGAGCGCGATCTGCTCCCGCTCGGTCGCGCTCTCGATTCCGCGGCGGCGTTGCTCAGCCCACGCGGCCAGGTGCTGGAGAATGGCGCGCCGCGTTTTTTCCGGCGATTAGTGGAAGGTGTGTTCGACGAAGCGGACGTGATCGCGCGGGCGAAGGAACTCGCGCAATTCATCCGCGACGCTGCCGTGGAACACCGGCTCGATGTCGAACAGATCACTGCGCTCGGCTATTCGAACGGCGCGAACATAGCGTCAGCCATGATGCTGCTCGGAGTGATGAAATTCGCCGGCGCGATTTTGTTGCGCCCGATGGTGCCACTGTCGCAGCCGCCCGCCACCGACCTTCGCAGTCAGCGCGTGCTGATTTGTGCCGGGCAGTTCGATCCCATCGCGAGCGAGCCACAGGTCAATGCTTTAACGAGATTGCTGCGCGAGCGCGGCGCCGAGGTGGACCTCGCTACGCAGCAAAGCGGCCACGAATTGACCACAGCCGACTCGAGGCGGCGCGCGATTGGCTTGCGAGCGCGGCCATCGCGTAGCAAGAATACCCGCGAATGCTTATCGTGATGACCCCCAGTGCAACCGATGCGCAGATCAGCGGCGTTGTCGGGGTGATCGAATCGCTCGGATTGCGTCCGCACGTCATGGCCGGCGACTCGCGCACGGTCATCGCCATCAGCGGTAACACTGGCGCGGTGGACCGGCACCGCTTCGAGAGTTTGCCCGGCGTGGCGGAGGCGATCCGCGTGAGCAAGCCTTATAAGCTCACTTCGCTCGAGGCGCGGCCGGAGCGCACCATCGTCTCGGTGGATGGCGCCAGCATCGGCGGCGGACGTCTCGCGCTTATCGCCGGGCCGTGTTCGATCGAAGACCGCGCGCAGGCATTCGCGGTGGCGGAGGCGGTGAAGCAAAGTGGGGCGCAGTTTTTCCGCGGTGGCGCGTTTAAACCGCGAAGCTCGCCCTATTCATTCAGCGGTCTGGGGGAGGAAGGACTGAAGATTTTGGCGGAAGTGCGCGAGAAGTTCGCGCTGAACATCGTGACCGAAGCGCTGGATGAGGAGAGCGTCTCGCTCGTGGAAAGATACGCGGACATGATCCAGGTCGGGTCGCGCAACATGCAGAATTTTTCGCTCCTGCGGCGCGTCGGGCGTTCGCGTCTTCCGGTGCTGCTCAAGCGCGGCATGGCGGCGACGCTGGAGGAATGGTTGCTGGCGGCGGAATACATCATGGCTGAGGGGAACGCCAACGTTGTTCTCTGCGAGCGCGGCGTGCGCACATTCGCACAGCACTCACGCAACACGCTCGATCTGGCCGCCGTACCGGCCGTGCGGCGCATTTCGCATTTGCCGGTGATCGTCGACGCCTCGCATGGCACGGGTCGAAATTACATGGTCGCGCCGCTCGCGCGCGCGGGTGTGGCGGCGGGCGCGGATGGATTGATGATCGAAGTGCATTGCAATCCGCAGGAAGCGCTCTCCGATGGCGCGCAGGCGCTCACGCTGGAAGAATTCGATAAGATGGCGCGAGAGGTCCGCGCCATACACGAGGTGATCACTTAACCACAACCGTCTGGAGCACAGTCCGTCCTCGGCTGCGCGCGGCGGCGAGGCCCGTGCTCCGTGGCAGAGCGGGTGACGAGACTCGAACTCGCGACGTCCTCCTTGGCAAGGAGGTGCTCTACCACTGAGCTACACCCGCGGAAGCGGATTCAAATAATCGCGCGCCCGCTCGTCTCCGCAACAACTTTTGGAGCGGTCACGGCAGCCTGTGCTTCCCCACAATCGAATCCACCCTGCTCGGTGACCACGCTTCTCTCCACACCCGGAGGGACGAGCTCTGTGTCGTCTCTAATTTAGATTTGGAGAGGAAGCGTGGACGGATGGACCCGGTCTTGAACCGGTTTGCTCCCTGTTCGCGATTCAGCTCTGTCGAACAACGCCGACGTTTTGGGACGGGACAGCGCCCGTCCCTCCAGAGAACAATGCCGAGTTTTGGACGAGACAGCGGTTGCAACCTCTGTTCCCGCGCGCGATAGCCGCATGCCGAACGGCTGGGCGAATTCCACAAATCCCTGAATCCGATTGCGGCTCACCGCGCATCCCATTAGCAAATGAAACCTATGAAAGCATTCCTCCTGGGCAGCATCGCTTCCCTTGGGCTCACGCTCGCGCTTCACGGCCAGAGCCCGACGGCGACGCCCGAAATTCCCAGCGCCACGCCGACCGCTACGCTTAGCGCGCCCACGATCTCACCCGCGCCAGTCTCCGCCACACCCATTGTCACACCGACTCCGGCGAGCGCGCTCGCCGATCAGATCAAAGCCAAGGTCGATCGCAAATTCAAACACAAGGGCTTCGACACCACCATCGATGGCGATGATCAAGACGAACATGGCCGCATTCACGGCAACGATATTCCGGAAGGCGTTTTCCCGTTGGCCGCCATTAGCATGCTGACGGTTTTCGGCTTTCCGGTTGCCATCGTCGCCGTCATTATGTTCAGCAGCTGGGCCAAAGCGCGCTCGCTCCATCGCACCGTGCGCATGATGGTGGAGAAAGGTCAACCGGTGCCGCCCGAACTCTTCACCACGCCAGGGGCTGGAGCGCCGATTCGACCGTGGTATGATTTGCGCCGAGGTATTGTCCTGCTTTCCGTCGGCTTCGGTCTCATGATGTTCTTCGGCCTGACTGCGGGATGGGATGAAGGTGTCTGGGCGTTGGGATTAATCCCGGGCCTCATCGGTCTCGGCTACATCCTTGCCTGGCGGCTTGCTAACCGCCACGCAAACGGGTTCAAACAGTGATGTGGAGCTGAGTGATGCGGACCTGCTCGCACGCGTTCTTGTTGATGGCGACCAGCACGCGTTCGGCGAGCTGGTGCGCCGTCATCAATCGCCCATCCGCGGACTCCTGCGCCAGCTCACGCGCGCGGACGTGGAGCTGGCGGATGATCTCGCGCAGGAGACGTTCATCCGCGCTTACAAAAACATCCGCAGCTTTCGCGGCGAAGCGAAGTTTTCCACCTGGCTTTATCGCATCGCTTATAACGCCTTTCGCGAGCACGCGCGCAAACGCAAAGAGCTCGTCGGCATTGATGAGGAACAATTGGAGGCGCAGCCCGATCCGCAAACGACCGATCCGGCGTTGCGCCATGACCTGATGAGCGCGCTCGCGAATCTTCCGCTGCACGAGCGCACCGCCGTTGTGCTCTGTTGCCAGAATGGTTTGTCGCACGATGAAGCCGCGCGCGTGCTCGACATCCCGCTCGGGACGGTGAAGACGAATGTGTTGCGCGGACGGGGGAAATTGAGGAAAATGTTAGCCGCGTGGGCTACTTGAGATGAATGATCCGCTTGATGCCTTGCTCGATGCGCGCTTCCGCGACGAGACGCCTTACATCGACGACGACGGTTTCACCCAGGGCGTGATGAAGCAGTTGCCGGCACGGCCGCGGTCCTTCCAGGCGCAGCGATCGTTAGTGATCCTTACCGCGGCGATTGTTTCTGTCGTTGTCGCGTATTTCGCCTCCGGTGAAGGAATGTTCGTCCGCGATACCCTGGCGCGGCTTGCAATTCTGCCGCCGGTTCAACTTTTGATCCTCCTGGTGTTTTGCGGAAGCGCAATGATTCTGGCCGGCGCCTGGGCCGCTCTTTCCCGCGCTCGCGACCCCGTCGCCTGAACGTCGTTAGCTAACGACGCTGCCGCCCGCCTGTTCGCGAAAGCTTTGGGAGTGCTCGGCGGCGAATGCTGGCCGCGCGATGTCACGCCGCGCATAATGCCCGCGCCGTCTTCACATCGGTCGCGATCTGCTGCGCAAGCGCTTCCACGTTCTCGAACTTCTTCTCCGGCCGCAGGAATTTTACAAAACGCACTTCCACATCCGCGCCGTAAATGTCGCGGCGAAAATCGAGCAGGTGCAGCTCGATCAATCGCTGACTCTGTTCACCGCTGATCGTCGGCCGCACCCCGATGTTCACCAGCCCGTGATGGAGGACATCGTTCAGCCACGCTTCGACGAAGTAAACTCCGTCCGGCGGAAACTGTTCGCTGTGCGCGCTGAGATTCGCCGTGGGAAAACCGAGCTGTCGTCCGAGCTTCGC
>QHBL01000355.1:5758-14248 GCA_003244125.1 Chthoniobacterales bacterium | reverse complement strand
CAAAGATCACACGCACTCCGGCGACTTCGGCCAGAGAAAACTGCCCGCGATGTCCCGGCACGCTCGGCTTCGGGATTCCGGAGAATTCCGAGTACGGGATCGTTTCCTTCGTCTCGCCCGCGACCGCGTTGAGTCCTGAGCCAAGAACGATCGCGATCTCCGCGCGCCAATCACGCAACGTCTCGGCGCCCTCAGCCACGTCTAGGCCGCGGAGACAGGCGGCGCCGTCGCTGGTTTGCGCGTCGTCGCCATTACGTCCGCTTGCAGTTGCTCTTGTCGCGAAAACAGCGCCCGCGTCTCCTGTTTCGGATAGGCGATGCGGCTATGCAACATGGTCATGAGGGTGAAACTGAATCGTTCCGCGATGATGCGCAGATCGTGCAAGGTCAGGTCGCATTGATCGAGCTGCCGATCGGCGATGCGCTGATCGATGATCTCGTTAACGAGCTGCTCGATGCGTAACGCCGTTGGTTTCTCCAGACTGCGCGAGGCGCTTTCCACCGCATCGGCCAAGCTGACAATGGCGGCCTCTTTCGTCTGCGGCTTCGGCCCGCTGTAGCGGAAACTCTCCTGGCGCACTTCGTCATCTTCACGAATGCTGGTGATCTTGCCGCCGGCTCGCGCCTCTTCCTGCAACTGAAGCGCGCGTTTGTAGAAATAATAGACCAGCGTCGTGCCGTGATGCTCCTGGATGATGTCGATGATGCGCTGGTTGAGGCTGTGTTTGATGGCAAGATCGATGCCCTCTTTGACATGCGCGATGATGATGAGCGCGCTCATCGTCGGCGCGAGATCATCGTGCGGGTTGCGCTCGAAGTTCATATTTTCGGTGAAATAATCAGGCTTCACCAGTTTGCCGACGTCGTGAAAGTAAGCGCAGACGCGGCAGAGCGTGGCATTTGCGCCGATCGCTTCGGCTGCGCCTTCGGCGAGATTCGCCACCACCAGACTGTGATGATACGTGCCCGGCGCTTCGATGGTCATGCGACGCAGCAGCGGATGATTTAAATCCGAAGCCTCGAGCCAGGAAATGTCGGTCGTGATCTGGAACATATGCTCGAACATCGGCAGGATGCCGCCCACGATGGTGGCGGTGACGATGCCATTCCCGATGGCGAGCGCGCTTTGCAGTCCGATCATTCCCCAGTCGTTTGCGGTTGGCGGGAAAAGATTGATCGGACCGATGTAGCCAAAGGTGAGCGACAAAATCCAAATCGCGATGCCGACGCCGACACCCGCGCTCACGAGCTTGCTCCGTCGCCGCACTTGCAACGTGAGATACACCGCGGTGAATCCGCTGATCATGCCCGTGACCAGAAGCGGCGCGTCGATTTTGCCGAAGAGAACACTGGTCCAGAGGCTGACGAAAACGGCGGCGTAAAGTCCGTGATTTCGCCCGAGCAGCACGCTGAGCAGCAGCGGTGCAAGCGCGAACGGCGTCAGCAAAGCCGCCATCGATGGCCGCAGACCGACGACGCCGCTATTGCACAAAGCGTAAATCGCTTTCGTCAGCGCGAGCTGCATGAGCATGACGCCGAAGACGAGAAGAATACGCGAGTTTTGGGAAAAGGTGCGCGGCTGATTCGTCCACAGCATCATGAGCGCGATGAGAAAGAAGAGGAGCGCGATGACGAAATTTTTCGTCGGCTCCGGCTGCTTGCCGCTGAAGATGAGCAAGGCGAGGCCTAGGACGAAGCCGGCGAAGAGCACCAGTTTGACGGTGAAGGAATACTCCACTTCGCGCAGGAGCTCGTTGCGAGCGCGGCGGCGGCGCGTTTTGGCGGAAGCGAGACCGCGGCGGATGAGCTCGCTGCGTTTAAAAAAGTCGAAGGTCATTTGCGACCGGAGGGGGAACGGTGCTGCTGGTAGGCGTTAATTATGGCACGAACCAGCGCATGACGCACCACGTCGCGTTCGGTGAAATAGGTGATCGCGATCCCCGGCACGTTTTTGAGCGCCTGCACCGCCTCCACCAAACCGGAACGCTTGTTCGTGGGCAAGTCTATTTGCGTGACGTCGCCGGTGACAACGCACCTCGAATTCATGCCGATGCGGGTGAGCAACATGAGCATCTGTTCGGTCGTCGCGTTCTGCGCTTCGTCGAGAATGACAAAGGCGTTGTTCAAAGTGCGGCCGCGCATGTAGGCAAGCGGCGCCACCTCGATGACTTCGCGAGCCAGCGCGCGCTCCATCTCTTCCGGGTCGAGCATGTCGTGAAGCGAATCGTAAAGTGGTCGCAGATACGGCGTGATCTTCTCCTGCAAATCGCCGGGAAGAAAACCCAGCGCCTCGCCCGCTTCCACCGCGGGTCGGGCCAGGATAATGCGCGAGACTTGTTCCTTCTTCAACGCTGCCACCGCCATCGCCACGGCCAGATACGTTTTGCCAGTTCCGGCCGGGCCGATGCCGAACACGACATCATGTTTCTCAATCGCCTCGACGTAATTCTTTTGTCCGACGGTTCGCGCCACGATAGGCGTCTTCCGCGCTGAAATAATAATTTTGGCGGAAACGGCGTCGCTGAGATTCTCCTTCTGACCCTCGTTCACGGAATTGAGCGCGTAATCGAATTCGCGTTTCTGAATGTCGATGCCGCTCTTGCGCGCTTGCTCCAGCTGATCGAAGACGCGCTGCGCCCGATCGAGCTTTTCCGGCTCGCCTTCGAGCTTCACCCAACCCTCCCGCGTCGTCACCTTCACGCCGAGGGAGTTCTCCAGATTCTTCAGCAGCTTGAGATCGTTCGCGTAAAGCGATTGCAACGCGCGCGCGCTCTCAAATTCCAGCGTTCGCGTTTCAGGCATTCAGAAATTAACCGCAGAGATCGCAGAGGGCGCAGAGTCCAAATAAAATCTCTGCGAACTCTGCGTCCTCTGCGGTTAAACATCGGTCGTGCATCAACGGAAACCGTAAACCAACGCCCAATGCGTGCGCTCCTCCGGCGACTCCTCCACCGTCACGATGATGAAGTAGCTGCCGGTCGCATTCGGGACGACATGCGCCGCGGCGAAGTGCCCTTTCTGCCAGCTGTCGGGTTGCTCGGCGAGTTTCCCTTCCGAGTCGTAGATGTGCACCGAGATTTTCGCGTGCTCCACCTCCGTCCCCATCCAGAACCAGTATTCGTTTCCTTTAAATAACTGCTGCCGCACCGCCTTCTTCTCCCCTGCCCCGAGATCGCCGCCCCAGTAATCTTCGCGCACCTGAAAACCTTCCTTCACGTACGGCTCAGCCGCTTGCAGCGCGAACGACTGCGCATCATCGACCGATGCCACCGCGCTGGCTGGCAACAGCAGAGTCGCCGCGGCCAAAGCAAAGAGAAGCTTCTTCATTGACGAGTCACGATCTCACCGTCCAGCCGCGTGGTGATCTCGTTGATCTTCTTCACCGAATCGGGCGAAATCGTTTTCCCCCCTTCAATCAGCGGGCGCACTTCGCCGAGCGCGCCTTTGATGCTCGCGACCACCGGCACCTTGTACTCCGGCATGCCGTTGAGCTTCTCATCGAAATAGGCGAGCAGATCCGGTTGATGCAAAAGCTCCGCGCCTTCGCTGCTGAAATGTTTCGCCACCACCGACGTGAGCACCTGCGTCCCGCGCAACCAGCCGCCCAGGCTGACTAATTGCGCCAGCTTTTGGTCCTGCACTTCGTTCATCGCCTGTTGCACGCTATTCTGGGTGCGATCGAGCTCGAGCCGCACGTTGTCCCATTTGCGCTTGTCAGCCGCTTCCGTGATCGCCTTCGCGTGCGGCGTAATGGAATTGCCAACGCCGATCCCTTTCGCCAGCGCCAGGACGCGCTGGCCGATGTCTTTCACCGCGGGCGCGTCCTCCGCCTGCACGGCGATAAACCCATCGGCAATCACTGTCCCGAGCAGCAGTGCAATCCGCGGCCGCTCAGTGAAATTCGCGCCTTTTTCCGTGCGCACGAATTCCTTCCAGTTCACCGGGCCCAGCTTGTTCAGCGCGCCGAAGACCTCGTTCGGCAGCGGCACGACGACGTCCTCCACCTTTTTCGACATTTGCCGCACGTCGATGTGCTGCGGCGCCTGCGCGGCGTGCGCGCTCAAAGCCACGCCCACCAGAGCAAACCCCGCCCATTTCTTCATTTTACAAAGTCCAATCATCGGCCTCTTCGACTGTTGATTTCGAGCGCGTATTCAGGATTTATGCAAACACTAATTAGAAGCGTTCTTCGCTCAAATCTTGCTTGACTCAACTTATTCGCGCCAACTCCTTGTCGCGGCGGCATTCTTATGAAACAGCAACGACTGCGCCAAATCCTTGACCGCGCCCGCCGCCAGCGCGTCCTCGTCATCGGCGATCTCATGCTGGACGAATTCGTCTGGGGAACAGTTGGCCGCATTTCCCCGGAAGCGCCGGTGCCGGTGGTGGAAGTCTCGGGCGAATCGTTTTATCCCGGCGGCGCCGCCAACGTCGCGCGCAACCTCCGCCAGTTTACTAATCATGTTTCCGTTTCGGGAATGCTCGGACGCGATCGCTGCGGCGAGCAGTTGCTCGATTTGCTCGCGAGCGAAAACATCGATACCGCCGCCTGCGCGATTTTGCCTGAGTTCGCCACCATCGTGAAAACGCGCATCATCGCCCGGCAGCAGCAGGTCGTGCGCGTCGATCGCGAAAAGATCGTGCCACCGAAACCGCGCGAGATTCAATCCGTCGTCGCCGCGGTGAAGAAAAAACTAGCGCGGATCGATGCCATTCTCTTCGAAGATTACGCCAAGGGATTTCTCGCGGAGGAGTTGGTGGCTCAGATCGTGCCGGCGGCGCGGGCCAAGAACAAGATTGTCGCCGTTGATCCCAATCCCAAACACGACATTTCCTGGCGCGGCGTTTCCGTGGTTAAGCCGAACCGGACCGAAGCTTTTCACCCTGCCGGAATTCTCGATGATTCCAACGACGGCGCGATCGAGGAAGTCGGGCGGCGGTTGCTTAAGAAATGGGAGACGGAACTTCTTCTCATCACCTTGGGCGACCAGGGCATGATGCTTTTCCAGCGCGATGAAGAGCCGCATCGTGTGCCGACGCGGGCGCGCCAGGTCTTCGATGTTTCAGGCGCGGGCGACACCGCCATCGCGCTCTTCACGCTTGCCTTGACCGCGGGCGCGACGCCGCTGGAAGCGACGGAAATCGCGAACCACGCCAGCGCCGTTGTCGTCGGCAAACTCGGCACCGCGACGGTGACACGCGCGGAGTTGCTCGAGAGTTTCGCCAATAATGACTGAGAAAACGCCCGCGGTTTTCTTCGATCGCGACGGCACCATCATGCAGGATGTGAATTACTGCAGCGATCCGAAGAGCGTTCACGTTTTTGCCGGCGTCTGTGATTCATTGCGAAAGCTGAAGGCCAGCGGTTTCAAACTGATCATGATCACGAACCAGAGCGGGATCGGCCGCGGCTATTTCACACGCGAGCAATACGACGCCGTGCATGCCGAGGTGGTGCGACAAGTTGGCGACGGTCTGATCGATGCGACTTATTTCTGCCCCGATCCGCCGGGGATCGAATCGAACTGCCGCAAGCCCGCGCCAGGAATGATTGTGCAAGGCGCCCTCGAACACGAGGTCGATCTCCGCCACTCCATTTTTGTCGGCGACAAAGAGATTGACGTGCATTGCGGTCACAACGCCGGCATCAAAACGATTCGCGTTCGCACCGGATTCGAGACGAACACCGCCGACAGCTCGGCTGATTGGGTGGCGGACGATTTCGTCGAAGCGACGGAGATTATCCTCGCGAACTTGGCCGCGCCTCATCATCCCGCGCGCAGCGGAGCGAAGTCGAGTGGTCCCGCCGCGTAACCTTTAAGCTTGCGCAACGGGATTCCTCGACTTCGGTCGGAATGACGTGGCTAAAGCGCTCCTCGTAATTCCCGCCCGGTGGCAATCGTCACGCTTTCCTGGCAAACCGCTCCACGTCATCGCGGGCAAACCGTTGCTACGCCACGTCTGGGAACGCTGCACGCGCGCGCGCAAAACCGATCGCGCGATCATCGCCACCGATGACATGCGCATCGCCGAAGCGGCGTTCGAATGGGGCGCGGAAGTTTCGCTCACTTCAGCGAAGCACCAAAGCGGCACCGATCGCGTCGCTGAAGTCGCCGCGCGTGCGAAAGGCTTTCCCATCATTATCAACGTGCAGGGCGACGAGCCCCTGATTGATCCGCGGCTCATCGACCGTCTCGTCCTAACTCTGGAACGCAGTTCTCTCATCGGAATGGTCACCGCCGCGCATCCATTCGAGACCGCCGGTGATGCCGATTCGCCGCACCAGGTAAAAGTTGTTCGAGACCTGACCGGCAACGCACTCTATTTCTCGCGCTCGCCCATTCCATTTCTGCGCGATCGGAAATCGCCCGCAAAAATCCTGCGACACCAGGGCATCTACGGCTTTCGGCGTGAAGTGCTCGTGCGATTGGTGAAATGGAAACCTTCGCCGCTGGAGCGTGCCGAATCCCTCGAGCAATTGCGCGCCTTGGAGAATGGGGTAACTGTTCATGTGCTCGTCACGAAACACGGTTCACCAGGCATTGACAGGCCGGCCGACGCAGCCGCGCTCGAAAAAATGCTCACCCGGCGCAAGGAAGGGAGCCGCCGCCGATGAAATACATTTTCGTCACCGGCGGCGTAATTAGCTCACTCGGCAAGGGTCTCGCCGCCGCTGCCCTCGGCACGCTTCTTGAACTAC
Organism: Chthoniobacterales bacterium; assembly: GCA_003244125.1. The sequence continues at coordinate 7,549 of QHBL01000355.1, read as the reverse complement.
GCGGGCTGCGCGTCGTCTTCCAGAAGTTCGATCCGTATCTCAACGTCGATCCCGGAACGATGAATCCCTTTCAACACGGCGAAGTTTACGTGCTGAACGATGGCGCCGAGACCGATCTCGACCTCGGGCACTACGAGCGGTTCACGAACTGCGTTCTTTCCAAGCACAACAATCTCACCAGCGGTCAGGTTTACGAGTCGGTTCTCAACAACGAGCGGCGCGGCGATTATCTCGGCAAAACCGTGCAGGTCATCCCGCATGTCACCGACGTGATCAAGGCGCGCATCCGCGAGCTTTCGGATCAATCCAAATACGACGTCGTCATCACCGAAGTCGGCGGCACGACTGGCGACATCGAAGGACTGCCATTTCTCGAAGCGATCCGGCAATTCATTCTCGAAGTCGGCGCGGCGAACGTTGTCAACATTCACGTCACGCTCGTGCCATACATCAAAGCGGCGCGTGAGCTAAAAACGAAGCCGACGCAGCAAAGCATCGCGAAATTGCGCGAGATCGGGTTGCAGCCGCAGGTATTGATGTGCCGGACGGAGCGGCCACTCGATGCCGAAGTGCGGCAGAAGCTCTCCATGTTTTGCAACGTCGCGCCCGAAGCTGTCATCGAAGCGCGCGACGTCGAGCACACGATTTACGAAGCGCCCTTGATGTTCCACGATGAAGGACTCGATGCGCTCGTTTGCAAGCTGCTCGGTTTGCAAACGAACGCGCCCGATCTGACGAACTGGCGCCGATTTGTCGAGCGCGTTGTCTCGCCCAAGAAGCGGGTCAAGATCGCCGTTGTCGGCAAGTACATCGATTTGCAAGATGCTTACAAATCAATCTACGAGTCGTTAACTCACGCCGCCGCCAGCCAGGATTGCGGGATCGATCTGAAACTGGTCGATGCCGAAGCCTTGCGCGATGGCGTTGATGGCCATCTCAAAGACGTGGCCGGCATTCTCATTCCGGGCGGATTCGGTGAGCGCGGCGTCGAAGGGAAAATCAAAGCGGCGAAGTTCGCGCGCGAAAACAAGCTGCCCTACCTCGGCCTTTGTCTCGGCATGCAGGTGGCGACGATCGAGTTCGCGCGCAACGTCTGCGGCATCGAGCAGGCTAACAGCACTGAGTTCGACAAAGACGCGCCTGATCCAGTCATCTCCCTTCTCGAGGAGCAGCGAAGCGTGCAGAATAAAGGCGCAAGTATGCGGCTCGGCACCTGGCCGACGAAGATCGAGCCTGGGACATTGGCGCAGAAAGTTTACGGGAGCGACGAGGTGCTGGAACGCCACCGGCATCGCTATGAATTCAACATGGATTACCGCGATCGCATGCGGGAGAAAGGTTTCGAGATTTCAGGCACATCCCCCGACGGCTCGCTCGCGGAGCTGGTCGAGCTCCGCGATCATCCTTACTTCCTCGCCTGCCAGTACCATCCGGAATTCCAAAGCAGGCCGAATAAGCCGCATCCCCTCTTCCGCGGATTCATCCAGGCGGCGCTGGCGCACCAAGGCTAGCATTCCGGCAAGTCTCCGCCTCATACGCGCGACAGTCCAGGTGTAACCTCTTTTCGCCTTCCGCCTTCTGCATTTGCCTTCTGCATTCGCCTCCGTCGTTTGTTGTTCACTCTCAGCTTTCAACTCTCACCTTTCCCCTTCCCCGCCGTTGACCGCGCTGCTCCCATCCGCTAGACCAGCCACGAATGAGTCACCTCCTTCGCCTTCCGGTCTGGATGGACGGTGCCCAAGCCGATGGGCTTTGCGGCATCATCGTCATCGGCGGCTTCATCCTCTTCGC
>QHBL01000355.1:0-5751 GCA_003244125.1 Chthoniobacterales bacterium | reverse complement strand
TGTCTTCTTCGCCGAAGCAATCGCCGTCTTCTATAGCCTCACTGTCGGCCTCATCGCCGTTGGTGTTTACAGCAACTACAGCAGCGTCAGCGACATCGTTTCCGCCGACGCCGCCAACATCGCCAGTATGTATCGCTACGTCAGCGGCTATCCCGAACCCCTCCGCGGCGACTTACAGGGACAGATCCGCGGCTACACCGATTTTGTCATTCACCAAGCCTGGCCGGCGCAGATGCGGGGCGAAGCATCCGATGATGGGACGCGCCGGCCCAACAAACTGGCTGCCACCATCATTGCCTTCGAGCCAGCGACAATCGGGCAGCAACTGCTCCATGCCGAAACCTTGCATCAGCTCGACGCCATGACGGAGCTGCGACGCAAACGCCTGCACGCGCTCGGCGGCGGCCTGCCGCCGGTGATGTGGGCGATCGTGCTCGTCGCGCCATCCTAACTATCAGCGTCACCTCCCTGCTTCAGATCGATCGCCGGGTACAGGTCACCCTCACCGCCTTCTTCGCCATGTTCATCGGGCTGGTCGTCTTCGTCATCGCCAGCCTGGATCAACCACTGAGCGGCCCCTCGCGGTCAACTCCCAGCCTTATCAGCTCGTGCTCGATGGGCTGATCAATTTGAAATAACGGTCTCCGGGGAGCGCACGCGACCCGCGTGCCGCGTTCGGCGGCCCGCCGGACGCCTCATCAAATCTCCGCTAACACCTGTGCGGACTGATGATTAAGAGCCACTTGCTCCCTTCTCTTAATTCCTAATTCCTAATTCTTCCTTGCGAACCCTTCCGCCTTTCGCGATTCGAATTTCAGCTTCGCAGCATTTCCCTCAGTCGATGCGCCTTCACGTAAGCCTCGTCCGGCTTCGCCTTCACCATCACATCGACCGCGTTCGCCCTCGCTGCCGGCCACCGCGTAAGTCAGGCGATAGCGGTAAATTCCCTGGATCCGCGAACTGGCCGCGGCATACTTAAACGCGTGCCCCTGGAGATGCTCATCCAGACATAAGACCTCCAGCAGCCGGAAGTTTTCAGCCCGTGGCCGCGAAGCAAAAGCACGCCCAATCAACTCGTTAGTCCCTAGCATTGCCGTCCTCGCGCGTCTCCCCGATAACCGATAACCTTTACCAATAAACCCGCAGCATTCCGCTGCGCACTTTCAGCATTTCAGCGTTTCAGTGTTTCAGTTTTGGTCGGCTTTTCCCATAACCAATAACAATTAATCGACAAACCCGCAGCGTTACCCTCTTCGCGCCCGCGCTCGTAATTCGCGATTACCGGATATAAACCTTGACGCTTTGCCTACAAATATGGGAATTATAGAAATCACCAAACGAATAAACCTATGATCCGCATCTCGCATACTGTTTCCCTCCAGCGCACGGCCCTCGCCCTGCTCCTCGCCCTCGGCGTATCCCAGGCAAAAGCCACCTTGGTTGCTTTGGACCTCAACCCCTCCGGGCTTAATGCTCCGGTGGGATCGAGCAGCAATTCCTACACACAATCCGGCTATACCATCACCGCCACCGGCTACGATAATCCCACCACGACTCACGAGCTCTTCTTCAAAAACGGCGGCGTCGGCGAGACGGGTCTCGGCCTGGTGAACACCAACGATAACGAGCTCCAGGTCAACAACGGTGTGCCGGCAAATTACATTCAGCTTGACCTTCACACGCTCCTCAGCGCGGGCTTTACCAACGGAAAAATCGAAGTCGGCAGCGTGCAGCCCAACGAAAGTTTCAGTCTCTACGGTTCCTCCACCGCTGGGACGCTTGGCGCTTTCCTGGGCACCTTTGGTAGCTCGTCCAACGACCTTTTCGTCGACGTGCCGAAATTCGGCACTTATGACTACGTCTCAGTTGCGGCCGCTTCCGCCGATGTCCTCCCGGTTGCCTTTGAGGCTGTGTCCACTCCGGTTCCGGAAATGAATGCGCTCCTCCCCATCGTCGGCCTGCTTAGCGCAGTCGCAGTGGGCGAGGTTCTGCGCCGGCGGAAGTTGGCGCTCACCGCTCTGAATTAACAGGGCTGTTGGTACAAGGGATAGGCGACAGGAACGGGCGGCCGTCCTTTTAGAAGGGCGGCCGCTTTGCTTTCTCTCAAGTCTTCACAGCGCCATCGGCCTCGTTTTCTCCTTTAGCCTTTCTACTTTCTAATTTCCCTACCGCCCTCGCTTCGTTCTTCCTTTGTGGGGGCAAATCCGATAAGAGCGATGGCTTTGCTATGGCTTCCCCCGAAGAGTTAGCCCGCCAGAAAATTGATGTTTTGCTTACGCAATTCGGCTGGGTCGTTTAGCCTAAGTCGCAAACGAATCTTTCTGCCGGTTACGGCGTAGCAGTTGGCGACCTAACCTTCAAGACCGGCGAGCCGGACTACACCCCTCTTCGTCGATGGCAAAGCTATCGGCACAATCGGAGCTAAGCCTGAAGGCGCAACCCTCGCGGGCGTCGAGGAGCAATCCTCGAAGTATGTCTCAGGCATTCCGTTCGGATTGCCTGCTTGGAAGTCGCCGCTTCCATTCTCCTACGAGAGCACGGGTAGTGAGACCTTCTTCACCAACCGCCTCGACCCGCATCCGCGCTCGCGTCGAGTCTTCGCGTTCCACCGTCCCGAAAAGCTCGCGGCGTGGCTCGAACAACCGGACACACTCCGTCGTCGCCTAGCCGAAATGCCATCGCGCATTGTCCTCTTCGAAGGGGGCGCCGGGTGAACGCCTGCGCGAAGCGCATTTAAAAGATGAGGGGACAAACTTGCGTAGCCTGGGGAGCAATGCCTGCGCGATAGCGCATTTCCTCCGGCCCGCGCTGCTCAAGCAAGCTGACCTGCACACGCTGGACAACCTACAAATAAGTTGGAACTAATGGCGTCGGCCTGATATGCACCGGTTCTAATATGAACAGAAACATCTTTTACATCATCGGAGTCATTGTCGTTATCATCATCGTCCTCAAGGTGCTCGGCGTGTTTTAGATCGCAAACTCGCGCAGAGAATGCCTGTGCGACAGCGCATTTCAGAAACAAGGGCGGCAAATTAGCATAGCCTGGGGAGGCAAAAACCGTGGACGAGCAAGCTCTGGATCTACGACCTGCGCACCAACCAGCACTTCACCCTGAAAGAGAACACCCTCAAGCGCAGCGACCTCGACGACTTCGTCGCCTGCTACAACCCGAAGAACCGCCACGAACGCAAAGAGAGCGAGCGCTTCAAGGGCTTCACCTACGAAGAGCTAATCAAGCGCGACCCGTAACGCAGCTGCAGGCGGGGCCAGGCTTTCCATGTGAACCTCGACATCTTCTGGTTGAAAGATGAGTCACTCGAAGACAGCGCCAACCTGCCAGACCCCGGAGTTATAGCTCTTGAGATCACCGAAGACCTAGAAGCCGCCCTAGCCCAGTTCGCAGCCGTAACGGATGCGAAGCACCGGCCGGGCTTGGAAAGCCCGGCCGCTCAAGGAGCGTTACGGCAAATCGCCGCTGATCTGAAGCGATGATCTACTTTCGAGTGTAGATGCCATACGTGAATCACGTATAGGCCAACACGCACCCGGAACATCGACAATTATCACCTTCGGAAAACTAAAATCCCGCAACCGAAATAACGAGATTCCAGGACTTGATTTGCAGTATTGTGCCGCGTGCCATGAGCGCCGAATCCACATCCGATCTCCCAGCCGAGATTGGCCACGTGCTCTGTGTCGACATCGTGGGTTACTCGAAGTTGCTCATCGATGAGCAGAGTGAGCTTCTCCGTCATTTGAAGGAGATGGTGCGCGGATCAGAGCAAGTCCGCCGGGCCGATGCGGAAGGGAAACTAATCCGGCTTCCCACGGGCGATGGGATGGCGCTGGTCTTTCGCAACAACCCTGAATCGCCGGCGCGGTGTGCACTCGAACTTAGTCGCGCGGATAAAGAGCATCCCGAACTGCGGCTACGAATGGGGATTCATAGCGGGCCAATCAATGAAGTGACCGACGTCAACGAACGCGCCAATGTCACGGGCGCGGGAATCAACATGGCGCAGCGGGTGATGGATTGCGGCGACGCCGGGCATATTCTCTTATCGAAGCGGGCGGCTGAGGATCTAGCGCAATACCGGCATTGGCAGGCGCTCCTACACGACCTTGGCGAATGCGAGGTCAAACACGGCGTCCGCCTTGGGCTCGTCAATCTTTACACCGAGACCGACGGTAACCCTGAATTACCGGATAAGCTCAAGCGCACTCATGAGCAGCATGCGGCTCATGATCACAACGTTTCCTCTCGACGTCGGAGGCTGCGCGCCGCCGCTTTCTACGCTGCCGCCAGCGTGCTGGCTGTTGTGGCCTTGCTCGCCTACCAGTTCGTCTCCCACCGCGATCTCAGAGATACGGAGTTGGAAAAAGCGATCGCGGTACTCCCGCTGGTCAACGACACCGGCGACCCGAACAACGAATATTTTTCCGATGGACTCTCCGAGGAATTGATCAGCGCGCTTGCCCAGATCAAGGCGCTCAAGGTCATCGGGCGGACCTCGTCGTTTCACTTCAAGAACACGAACGAGGAGAGTAAGGTCATCGGCGCCGCGCTCGGCGTCGGCTATCTCCTCGAAGGCAGCGTGCGTAAGTCCGCCGGGCGCGCGCGCATCGCCGTCAACCTCGTTCGCGCCGCGGATGGTGTGAGCGCCTGGTCGCAGATATTCGACCGGGCCCTGCCGGATATCTTCGCTGTCCAGGCGGAGATCGCGCAGTCGGTCGCCGGGGCGCTCAAGGTCGCGCTGCTGGGCGATGCCGAGAAAAATCCGGACGCGCCCTCAAACCAGAACGTCGATGCATACACCGCCTACCTGCAAGGTCGCTACTACGAAAGCCGCTACACGGCGGACGATTTGCGCAAGGCGATCGGGTTCTACGATACGGCCATCCACAGCGACCCGCACTATGCCCTGGCTTACTCGGCTTTGTCGAAAAGCTGGTGGGCTCTGGGCGACATAACAGGCAAGGATGTTGCCGAGACCAATCGCAAGGCGTGAGCTGCCGCAGAGCGCGCGGTGAGCGAGGACCCAAATCTGGGGGAGGGCCATTCCGCTCTCGGTCAAATACTCGTAAGCGTCGATCGAAATGCAAAAGGAGCTGAGGCTGAATACCGGCGAGCCGCGGCACTCGCTCCGGCCTCGGCGGATCCGAAGATCGGCCTTTCGACGATTCTCGCGGATCTCGGCCAGATCGAGGAAGCGGTGGAGCTTTTGCAGCAAGCGGTTCGGCTAGACCCGCTGAGCGTCAACGCCCACTTCGACCTGGCCAGACTGCTTACCTCTCTCGGCCGTTACGATGAAGCCGTAGAATCGGCGCGCAAGGCTATCGCGCTTCAGCCAGGTGGCGCGGGAACGTGGCAGATGCTGGCTCTGGTTGAAGCGAAACGAGGAGACGGTGAGGCCGCTCTAAAGGCCGCCACACAGGAAGCGGATCCGGACTGGCGCGCCTACGCCGTGGCCATGGCTCAGCAGGCTCGCGGCGACCGTGTGGCGGCAGATTCGGCCTTGAACGCTCTGATCTCCGGGCACGACGATATGTCATTCCAGATTGCGACCGTGTATGCGTTCCGTGGCGATGCCGACAAGGCCTTCGAGTGGCTCGATCGCGCCTACGAGAAACGTGACCCGGGAGTTATGGCGATCAACGGCAATGCCTGCACGCGCGAGCTGCGGTCGGACCCGCGTTTTGCCGCCTTTCGCAAGAAGGTCGGCTTGCCTTAACCGCGCTGGAATTGTC
>QHBL01000122.1 GCA_003244125.1 Chthoniobacterales bacterium | reverse complement strand
TTCTGCGCTCGCTGCTTCGCCGCATACCGTGAGGTCAGGTTCGCTTTCGATGAGCTGCGCTAATCCATCGCGAACGACGGCATGATCGTCGACCAAAAACAGTCTTACCTGGGTTTTCTTGCCTTGTTTCACGAAGCCTTCTTCTCGCTAACCGGGAATATACATTCTACGGTGGTGCCGCAGCCCTCCTGCGACGAGACCTTGATGATCGCGTCGATTAGCCGCGCCCGGTGTTTGATGATGTTGAGTCCGCGACCTTCGTGCTCCATGCAACTGCTGAGAAATCCGCGGCCGTTATCCTGCACGATTACTGCGCACCTATTTGCTAGCTTATGCAGTCGCACCGTAATCTCAGACGCGCCGCTATGCTTCATCGCATTGGTTATCGCTTCCTGCGCGATACGGTAAAGATGAGTCGCGACCGTATTGTCCTCCATATAGAGCGGCTCTTCGCATTCGAACTTGCAAGTCGTTAGCTCAGAGAGAGAAAGCTTTTTCGCAAGCTCCTCGAGGGCAGCCATTAGACCGTCAGGACGTAGCTGCACCGGATCAATCCCACGCGCCAGATCATGGGCTTGATTGATCGCCTCATTGACCAGCTCCGCAATTTGTGAAGCCCGTTCCGCGAGGCGTGAATACTCTCGCTCGAGGCTGCGTTGCAATGCGAGCGCGCGGAAAAGGATGCCGGTCAGGTATTGGCCAAGCCCGTCGTGCAAATCCTGGCTGAAGCGTCGTTGCTCACTATCTTTCGTTTCGAGTACCTGCTTCTCCAGCTTTTGACGCTCGATCATTTCCGCCTCGAGTTTGGCAGTGCGTTCGCGAACACGTTCTTCAAGTTCTTCTCGCGCCGCTGAAAGTTCAGTCTCAAGCTGGCGGTGCCGCGTAATATCGGTAACAGCACGTATAAATCCCAACCGTTCTCCGGAGTAGCTCCGCAATGGAACGCCTTCCGCAAACACCCATGCTACCGTTCCATCTGGCTTGCATAAGCGATACTCCTCCCGGAAAAGCTCGTCGGCCTCGCGCATTCGGACCCATCGAAAAATCACAGAAGCCCGATCTTCGATATGGATCGCCTTCGTCCAACCATCGCCGATCGCTTCGTCGATCGTTAGGCCAGTCATTTCAATCCAGCGGTTGTTGACGTAATTGCAACGACCATTCCCATCGAAGCGCATGATTCCCACCGGCGCGACCTGTGCAAGGGCGGCAGTCGTGATCTCGCGTTCGTGCAGCGCCTCTTCCGTCGCTTTCGTGAGATCTTCCTGTGTCACTTCGAGGAACACTAGCAGTGGCAACGAGCCGCCGTCAGTCGGAAAAGAATGTTTGCTGAGGCGACGCCTTGCGGCTGCGACGTGGCTAGCCGGCATTCTTGTCATCCTCTTGCACGTATGCTAGAACGCCCTTCGCGATCCGGTCCAACGGCAAGTGCTGGTCACACAGAATCTCTCCAGTCGCTGGATGCTTCGGCTCATCCGGCATCAACTCATTGCGGTGGGTAACTGTCCGCCCGCCTGCCCTATGGATTGCGTCTAGTCCTGTGGCGCCGTCATCGCGACTATGCAAGAGCAGAACACCCACGACGCGTGCCTTGTAAGTCTCCGCAGCGCTACAGAACAATACGTCGATCGAAGGACGATGGCTTGTTCGCTGTCCGTTGATGCTCAGATGCACTTTCCCATCGCGGATAAGCAGATGTTTACCATCCGCAGCGACATAAATCCGGCGGCGCGTGACCGGTTCCCCGTGCAGCGCTTCGGCCGCTCGCATCCGACCAGGAGCGTTCAGTACATCGGCGAGAAGGATCGGATTGTCGGGGGTGGTGTGCAAAACGGCAAACATCGAAGCGTCGAGATTGGCTGGCAGCTTGCCTACTACATGCGCTAGCGCTGCGCCGCCGCCAGTCGGCGCACCGATTACGATGATGTCGCGCATACCTCCCTCAGGTTTAGACGGTGAACGAATTCACAATTCAATGTCGAAGTCTCGCCCCTCCCACCGGTCCGCTTCTGGCCAGTAAAATGTGAATACCAGCTCGCCGCCGCCGTGGAGTTGATCCGCGGGCAGATCGACGACGTGAACGCCCAGTTTTGTGTCCCGTGTTTTCGTATCATGCGCCGTCTGCCAGTTATCGTTAGACCAGTGAAGCGTCGCCGGTGCGAGCACTTCGATCCGAAGGCCCTTGCTTTCGGCTAACGAGTGAATTCTGTCCGTGAATCGCCAACTATCGAAAGCCGCGCGCTTTTTTTCCACCAGATAACGCTGTGCTGGCGTGGGCGGCAGATCGAACACCTTCCGCTCGCGGATCGATCGCAAAAGTTTGATGTATTCGGCGTGCGCCCAGACCAGCGGCATACCCGAGCCGGAAGGCCGGCCAAAAAATAATGCGCGTTCAGGAATGTCGGGTGAATCCCAGATTTGCTCCGGGATCATGCCACCGTCGCTGGAGAAGGCCTCCATCGCATGCATCAGCCGGCGCGCCTCTTCTTCGCGGCCAGCGGCCAGCTCATAATGCGCGCGCTCGCCGGTGAGGAGCGGCCAGGCGCGTCCGACTCCCGTTCCGTCAAACGGCGAGCCGTCGGCGTGCTCGCCGTAGCCATCGTGATTGTAACGGTGCCAGCAAGGGCCATCCGGTGTTTCGATTTTCAGCAGCGAATCGATCACACGCACGGTGTTTACCATGCGCGGATCGTCCGCCGCTCGCAGACCGAAGCGGACCAGCGCAAGCGCGTCGATGGAAACAATATTTGCCGCTGGGACGAATTTCTCTTCGGCCACGTTTTTCATTTCGAT
>QHBL01000001.1 GCA_003244125.1 Chthoniobacterales bacterium | reverse complement strand
TTTCAGCAGTGATAAGTGATCGGTGATCGGTGAACAGCGGACTTGCAGAAGGACAAACTCGTCCAATGGCAGGATCGACACGTGCACTCCATTGCCGTGTTCGTTAGCTTCGTGCTTCCGGCGACATTGGGGTATTTCTGGAATAGCTGGGAGGGAGCACTTGGCGCTTTCTTGATCGCTGGTGTCGCGCGAATCGTTGTGCTGCAGCACTGCACTTTTTTGATCAACAGCGCATGTCACACCATGGGCCGACAGCCCTATTCTACCAAGTGCAGCGCACGCGACTCCTGGTTCCTTGCCTTATTTACTTTTGGCGAAGGATATCATAACTATCATCACGAATTTCAGCACGACTATCGCAATGGCGTAAAGCCTTGGCAGCTGGATCCTACTAAGTGGATCATCTGGACATTGGCGAAGCTCAAGCTTGTAAGGGGTCTCCGACGCGTTTGCGTGGATAAGGTCCAAGCAGCAGAGCGTGCCGCGCGAGCTAGCCTGTTGACGGAGCGAGGAATACGGAGCTGCCAGGTGGACCTCGCACGGAACTTCTGCGGTTGAGCTTTCATGCAGTCTCGACCGTCTTCCTTACCCACTCCGCGGCAGTTCGCTGAGTTTGAGACTGCTTTGGAAGCTCGGCTGCTTCATCTCAAGATTCTTCACAGCGTCCAGGATCTGCTCGCCAGGATCAAATGTGAGCGAGTGAGGCGCGCTGATCACCGACAACAAGCACTTCTCCAGCACAGCTAGAAGCGAGCGCTCGGCGTCGCGCGAGAGCAGACGGAGTGAGTTCCCATCGAGGTAAACCTGTCATTCGTTGAGAAATGCTTCCTAAACGCTAACAGATCTGTAACAGCCGGCTACCCGCTGCTTCACGAGAGGGTTGTAATTTCTTAGCTGATCTTCAGTTATTCCAAGCTGTAAAACAGCTAAAGTTTTACGACAAGAGTAGAGCGTCGGATGCCTCAATATTTTACGATCTTTTTTGCATCCCGGGCGCACGTAAGACGCGTATTCGTATGGTCTAGGCGTGGTGCCGGGCAGAATTAAGGAGAAACTATATGTATCGCCGACTCTTGGTCATTGTTTTCGGAATGTCACTGGCTGTTTCTGCCGCACGCGCCAATGACATACTTCAAATCGCGGAGACCGGTGAAGGGTTCAACGACCTCGTCGCGACTTACAATGGTGCTCCGCTCAGTATTATGCTGAGCGGGACGGCCGATGCCTGGACGGTTCAATTGCCCACCGGCTACGCCTTCGGCGCCGGTGTGATAAGCCAGGGAGTTTTCCTAAACGAGCCCGAGAACCCTCTCCTATTCGACCAGGTAAACATCCCGCGGCCCACGTTTCTTACTTGGATTAGCGACATTCCTGTTACTGGAGCTGTGGGAAGTAATTCATTTACCTTTGCTGGTGCGGGCACGGCACCAGGTGGAAAAACTTTCGATCTCGTTCTTTCTGCAGGCGCAAGGCGTGTTCCTGACGGCGGGTCCACCATCGTGCTGCTCGCCAGCGGGCTCGCGGTTTTAGCAATGATGTCGCGGCAGTGGCTGCAGCAAGGGAAACATACTTAATCCGGGGCGGGCTGCTCCGGCACAAAATAGAAAACACGTAGGGAGAACAAATGAATCTAGAATCAATCGCAACGGAATTAGAAGTCTCGGGAACAAGCCGGCGGCAGATGCTGAAGCGGCTCGGCTTGGGAGCGGCAGGGTTGACCGGTCTTAACCTGCTCGCCTCCGCCGCAAAAGGGCAAACCACTGATAGCAGCAGCCAGGATGTCACCGTCCTGCAATTTGCACTTAACCTCGAATACTTGGAGGCAGAATACTACACCTACGCGACCACGGGCCGCGGGATTGAGGCAGCAGGCGTAGGGACATCCGGGCAAGGGACGCCCGGACCTACCCTGGTGAAGCCAAATCCACGAGTGCCATTTAGCGATCCCGACGTGCGTGATTACGCACTGGAGATCGCCCAGGATGAACGCCATCACGTCACTTTCATTCGTTCGGCCTTGCAATCACTTGGAGTCACTCCTGCGGCAAAGCCGACCATTGACCTCAAGAATAGCTGGAATGCCCTCGCCCAGGCAGCTGGAATCGGCAACAGCTTCGATCCATTCGCGAATGACGTGAACTTCCTGCTTGGTGCCTTCGTCTTTGAAGACGTAGGAGTCACTGCCTATCACGGAGGTGCTACCTTGCTCTTCAACCGCACAGTGCTTGGGGCGGCGGCGGGTATACTCGGCACCGAAGCCTATCACGCCGGCATTATTCGGGAACAGCTCTACAGTTATCACAGTAATCAGATCAACAGCATCGTGCAGAAGATTTCCAACACGCGCGACGCCCTCGATGGTCCCAGTGACGATGATCAGGGCATCGTAAGAAACGGGATGGCTAATCTCGTCCCGACCGATAACAACGGAATTACTTTCGCGCGAAGTGTCCGCCAGGTGTTGAACATTGTTTACTTTGCCCCCGGCGCGACAAGCGGTGGCTTTTTCCCGAACGGTATCAATCTCCCCAGCTAGGTAAGTCTGGATAGTGGGCGGATAACGAACAGCCGAAGCGGACGCTTCGGCTGTTTGTTTATCTGGCCAATGCTGGTCACTCACTCGACGCGGGCGCGAGCTGGAGGGGTAGAGCGGGTACTGCCGTCCAACTAGAGAATTGGCGCTTAATCAGAGTTCTGCTTGCCGTTCATCGCAAAATGATTTAGACCGGTCGTCCCTTGGCTGAGCACCCACAATCTGACGCGACAACTGACCAGGCGTTGATCGTTCGCATTGCGAAAGGAGACGAGAGCGCATTTGCCGTGCTCTACGACCGGCTAAGTCGCCCGCTGTACTCTCTTGCGGTGAAAATGCTAGAGGATAAAACGGAGGCCGAGGATGCGTTGCAGGAAGCGTGCATGCAAATTTGGCGACGAGCTCCGACTTATGATGCGGATAAGAGCAGCGTATTTACCTGGGCCGTTCTGATCACTCGCAGCAAAGTAATCGATCATCTGCGGGCGAGAAGCCGCAAACAGGGTGTTGTTCAAGAAGTGCTTGAAAGTAGTGAAGGCTCTCAAACTAGTACTGCATCTGCTGCTGAGAGCGCATCGGATATAGTGGAGAAGAGCGATGACGCCACCAGGGTGCAAGCAATTTTACATCAGCTGCCACAGGAACAACGCCAGGCGATTGAGCTGGCTTTCTTTACTTATCTAACGCATCAGGAGATTGCCGCCAGGTTATCGGAACCTCTTGGGACAATTAAAGCGCGCATTCGCCGAGGTCTGCTGCGTCTGCGTGACGCACTACAGAAGTCGCAACCGTTATGATTTCCGACGAGCTACAAGATCAGGCTTCTTTGTATGCGCTGGACGCGCTCGATCCTGCCGAAGTTGCGGTGTTCGAGCGTACGTTAGATACAAATAAAGAGCTGCAAGAGCTTGTTCGTCAGCTCCGCGAATCAGCCGGCGCTATGGCTTACGGCGCTACCGCTATATGTCCTTCGGCCGAATTGCGGATGCGCATTCTGGATCGCATCTCAGCGGAAGCTCAGCGGACGCGGTTGCCTGCGGAAAGTAAAATGTCCAAGTCATGGTTGCCCTGGGCCATCGCTGCAGTGCTTGCGCTGTTCTGCGGCATACTGGCATTCGATCGCGTCCGACTTCAAGGCGAGATTGCTGCGGTGCGTTCAGCAGATCCATTGTCCAGAGTTGTTGTCGTGCCGCTTGCCACCACGCCCGCAGCGAAGGCGGCGTCAAAGGGAAGCGTCGTGTGGGAGCAGCAGCGTCAAAGCGGCATGCTGAAGCTAACGAATATGCCTTCGCCTGACCCGGGAAAGGATTACCAGCTCTGGATTGTCGATGCTGAACACAAAGACCCCATCAGCGCCGGCATTGTGCGGGTAAGTCCTGAAGGCGTGGCAGAGTGGCGCTTCAAACCCAGCGATGTCGCAAACCACATCAAAGCTTTCGCTATCAGTGTGGAACGCGAAGGCGGCGTGCCGAAAAAAGAAGGTCCGATTGTGATGGTGGGCAGCGTGTAGTGCGCAGACCAATAGTCCTACACCAGCGCGCCACCGCAGCTGGAACCAACCCCCTCCCACTAAACGCATGATCTTCTCCTCCAAGCCCTCGCCCGCGCACAAGAACGAGCCCGGATTCGCCTGCTTATCCTTTGGCGGCGTACTCTTCGACCGTCGCGCGCCGCTGGTCGGTGAGCTCCGCATCCGCGAGAACGTCATTATGCGGGACCGCTGCCAAACCTATTGAAAACTGTCTTCAAGCCGCCGATGCTGGCCTCTACACCTTGCATCTCTCGAAAGTGTTACAGTGAAGTGTTCCAATCGCTTTTCCGGAGTGATTGCCAGTTCGTGTAAGTCGCTGGCTGCGAAGAGAAGAGGTGGTGCGCGATAC
>QHBL01000086.1:3958-6115 GCA_003244125.1 Chthoniobacterales bacterium | reverse complement strand
AGTCCCGTTCGACTTGCATGTCTTATCCACGCCGCCAGCGTTCGTTCTGAGCCAGAATCAAACTCTCCGTTAAAAACGGTGAAGGTTTTTGACGCCTTCAAAGTTTGCGCCGGCACTTTGCTACAAGCCCGGCTCTGACCATTCTAAATCTGTCTCGGCCCGTAAGCCGACACAGGTTCGTCCGATCAATGAATCTTTCTGCCAGTTGTGAGACCGGCAAAAGTTTTGTTCAAAGAAAAATAACGAATAACGCACAATTCAATTTTCGCTGACATATTACTTCCACCTTCCGGACTTCGATAAAATCGTCGTGATCACGAAATCCAGAATTGCACTGTCAAAGATCAACCGTCCTCCGCCCTCGCATCACGCGTACACGCCAACCGCTCAGGTTTACCTAGCGGGTAGGCTCGCCTTTGAGCCGAGAGAGGAAGAACCTTCGGAGTCTCCGAAGCCGCAATGACGCGGAGCAACCAACATAGCGGGTGGCCTGGACCAATCAAATGAAATTTTGAAGGATTCTTCGCGTTTTTTGTCGGAAACAAACGATTCGGCCCGAACCCAGGCCTGCAAGCGTGTGCGCCCAGCGGGTTTGCCACCCGCTGCTTAGGTCACGCGTGTCCCGGAGGCGTGTCAGACTACCGTCGGTCCCGGGCGGCTAGCGTCGGAAATCCGCGGCGCGTGCGGCCGAGATTCCTTTCCACTGCGCCCGCGCGCCGTTACTCGCAAGACATGTACTCGTGCTAGTAAGCCCCGTGGAACGACTCGTCTTGATGCATAATGGGGTCGGCGGGGCTCGCTAATTAGGACGACTCAGCGTGCAACATCGCATTGACTGATTCGCAACGAGCGTTGCTGACGGTACCGTCTTCGTCGCGCACCACCAACTTAGGATCCATCTTTGCGGCCTGGGCGCCCAGTGATGATACCGGTATTATCCCGCGCTCGGTGAGGAATTGCTTCGTCACGTTCGAACGCGCTTCCTGCGAATCCCCATCCAAACGTCAGCGGCATGCGAGCATGTATGACAATAATCTAGCCACTTTCACTGACCACCTTCGCTGCTGCTTCTTCCCAATCTTTTGTCGTCTGCGCGAGGTTATCACATACAGCAGACAATTCGCGGTTGAGGGCGACGGCGTTGCCGCCGGATTCGTAATCGGCTGGATCTTCCAAGGCCGCGGCGAGTTGTTTTTGCTGCGCTTCCAAGGCCGCAATCCGCATCTCGATCGCGTGCAGGCGCTGTTCCTTTTCGCGCTCTGCCTTGGCAACCGCCTTGCGTGCTTCCGCTTCCCTCCGCTTCTGTTCTTTTTGCTGGCGCAAGCCGGGCGTGCTGCGCGCGGCTGCCGCGTTGGTTTGTGATCCGTTCCCGATATTTGGACCAGCGGTGAGCGCGCTGCGAGCGGAGGCTGCTCGCGATTTATCGAGATAGTAATCGTAGTCGCCGGGATAACTTGTAAGTTGCGCGCCAGTCTGAGCCGGACGCGCGCTGACATGCACGACGCTGGTCGCGATGGCGCGGATGAAATGCACGTCGTGACTAATGAAAATCAGCGTTCCCTGATATTGGCTGAGCGCGCCGATGAGCGCGTCGATCGAGCCGATGTCCAGATGCGTGGTGGGCTCATCCATGAGCAGGAGATTAGGCGGATCGAGCAGCTGCTTGACCAAAGCCAGCCGCGATTTCTCGCCGCCACTCAGAACCGCGACTCGTTTGAAAACGTCGTCGCCGCGAAAAAGAAACGAGCCGAGCACCGTGCGCGCGGTTTGCTCCGACACGGGATCGGCGACGTCGAGCGCGCTTTCGAGCACGGTGTGCGTCGTATTCAGTATCTCCAGGCGGTCCTGGGAGAAGTAGCCGACGCGCACATTGTGGCCGAGCTCCCGCGTGCCGTGTAGGACTGGCAGAACGCCGGCGAGCAATTTGAGCAGGGTCGATTTGCCAGCGCCGTTCGGACCCACTAGCACGGCGCGCTCTCCGCGCTGGGCCTGGAATTGCATTGCGCGATAGACCATCACTTCGCCGTAGGCGTGGTCGATGTCTTTTAGTGTGATGACGCGCAGACCGCTCCGCGGCGGCTGCGGGAAATGGAATTTGATGGTTTTGCCGCGCGCGATCGGTGCGGCGATTTTCTCCATGCGGTCGATCTGCTTGAG
>QHBL01000086.1:0-3901 GCA_003244125.1 Chthoniobacterales bacterium | reverse complement strand
GATGCGATTTCCTTCTGCTGATTTTTGTAAGCCGAGAGCTGTTGTTCTTCGCGAGCGGCTTTCTGCGCCAGGTAATCGTCCCAGTTCCCGCGGTAGCGGACTAATTTCGCATGCGCAATCTCCACGATGCTGCCGACGAGCTGATTCAGGAACTCGCGATCGTGCGAGATCATCAGGATCGCGCCGGGATAGGTGCGGAGGTATTCCTGAAACCATTGCAGCGATTCGAGATCGAGATGGTTGGTCGGCTCGTCGAGCAAAAGAAGATCAGGCTCCATCACGAGTAAACGCGCCAGGTGCGCGCGCATGATCCAGCCACCGCTCATGGCGTGTGCTGGCCGCTCGAAATCGCTTTCACGAAAGGCGAGGCCGCTCAGCACTCTCTTTGCTTTCGGTTCGAGTTGCCAGCCGCCGTGTTCTTCAAAGACGTGGAGCGCGTCATGATACAATTTCTCGTTTCCACCGCCGAGAGACTCGTGCTGTTTGATGACGCATTGCGCATCCGCCAACTCCGACGAAACCGCCAACGCGAGCTCAAGCACCGTTTGATCGCCTACCGCGGCAGTTTCCTGCGGCAGGAATCCGATGGTTGCGTTCTTCTCGACCGCGATTTCTCCCGTATCGGGAGATGTCTCCCCGAGAAGGAGCGAGAAGAAGGTCGATTTCCCAGCGCCGTTCGGGCCGACCAGACCGGTCCGGTCGCCGCGGTTCACCTGGAGCGATACATTCTCGAAGAGGACTCGCCCCGCGAAGGATTTGGTGAGTTGCGAAACCGTGAGCATGGCGCGAACGCGAAGGGTGCATCCACCAACTCTATGATGCAACCCGGGCGCGGAACGAAGGCGTGACGGCAAGTCTGTAGATTCAGTGCGTCGCTGATCGTGGGTGCAAAAGGAGCGTTGCTCCCAAACTCACGCGCATAACATCATCGAGGCAGTGGAAATGGAGCTGCACAATCGCAATTAAAGCACTCCGCGCTTACGATATGTGACTCGTACGACTCTACAGAACAACAGGGCCTGACCGCTGCTGCCCGACATCGTTATTATCGATTGCGCCCTGCCGGGGCCTGAACGCCGTCGCAACCGACGCGCGCCTCCGGGAACGTCTCCCGCGAGTGTGAGGTCCTCATCCTCTGCGACACCCGCTCGTGCCACGTCCTCGTCAGGTTATACCGCTGCAACGCCCGCGGCTGCCTCCTCAAAGACCGACTCGCTTGAGGAATTACTGACGGCGCTGGGGTCGCTCCGGCGCCATCAAACCTTCCGTTCCCGCCAGTTTACCGGTCTTCACGAACAAATCATGGCGAGCAACCGCGACCACGAAAGACCTGCTCGATGCCGAAGCTATCGTGCCGCTCACCGTGCGGGAGATCGAGACACTGCTTCTGATCGCGGAAGCGAAAACAACCAAAGAAATAGCCGCGCAAATGGGCATCAGCATCAAAACCGTTGAACATCATCGCGACCAT
Organism: Chthoniobacterales bacterium; assembly: GCA_003244125.1. The sequence continues at coordinate 2,430 of QHBL01000086.1, read as the reverse complement.
CTCTACTCCAAGCTAGGCGTCGACTCCGCCGTGGGCCTCGTCGTCCACGCCCTGCTTTATGGTTGCTCGACTTGTGAATAGGTGAGCCGCCGCGGCAACAAGCCCGGCTGGTAACAGAACAGCATACTGGCTGATCGACGGCATGGTTTTTTGTTGGACGAAAGGACACGACTACCGTGGCTGCTTGGAATGCGTCGCAAGAACTGCTTCGTTTGAATCGAACCGTAGCGCAGCGTAACTCGCGGCGTTGATGTCATGCTTGTCGCGACAACACATCAACTCAGCCAAAGCTTCCTTTTGTTCTCGGAGAACTTTGCGAGTATACGCACTTCGTGTCGAAAGAAGCAGGTCACATTGATAAACCCGAACCACGCTGGCAGGCACTGCTTGCCTCGCTCGCAGTGGCCGGAATCTATCTCGCGCTTCCGAATTCTCTCCACGTCGGGCCGGCGTGGCTCCTACCGGCGCTGATTTTGATCTTGCTCGTGCCTACAGTAGTCACTCATCGGACCGGACGCCGGTCGGTTAATCGCCTCCTTGGCATTGTAATCAATTCAATTATTACCTTCGCCCTGATCGGATCGGTCGTCCTGCTCGTGCGTACACTGCCTTCGCATCGGGAAGATCCATTATCGCTCCTGCTTTCCGGCGGGGAGCTTTGGCTTACCAATGTTCTCGTTTTCGCTCTCTGGTATTGGCGTCTCGACGGCGGCGGATCCACCATCCGGAATGAGCGAAAGGAATTTGGCAGTCGCAGTTTTCTTTTTCCGCAAATGCAGATACCGCGCGAGGAACGCACCCAATTCGCCTGCACACGATGGCGGCCACACTTCATCGATTATCTGTTTGTCGCTTTGACGCAAAGCTCCACCTTCGGCCCTACTGACGCGCCAGTGCTTGCCCGCTGGGCAAAGATTCTGGCGATGATTCAGAGCATCATTTCGCTCAGCATTGTAATTCTGCTGATCTCACGCGCGGTGGGCGTGCTGTAACGACCCCGCCACAGAACGGCGATTTGCCGAAGCGTTTACAACGATGTGCCTGCCTACTGTCGACTGTGAGATATCAGCAGTGAGGACGGAGTCGTGTAAGATAATCTCGTTAGAAAGAGACTCATTTGATCGCGCAAGGGAAAAGCACCCAGGATATCGCCGCGCAAATGGGCATCAGCATCAAAACCGTCGAGCACCACCGCGACAATCTCTACTCAAAGCTAGGCGTCCAATCCACCGTCGGCCTCGTCGTCCAGGCCTTGTTGTACGTGGCTGGACTTGTGAATGAATAAGCGATGGCCACTGCCCATCGCGGGTGCGGACTGATCGGCTGCACCTTTCTTCGACTTCGGCAAATCCAACGAAGAAATCGCCACAATCGTGGCCAACAAACTCTGCACCGTGAAGAAACACGTGGCGAACATCTTCGAAAAACTCCGAGTCGAGAACCGCGCCGCCGCAGCCTCGTGTCTGCGCGCTATGCCATTTCATGCGGATCCGAATGCGTTGAGCAGCGGCGCAGCCTTCAGAGTTGAAAAGGCAGCGGTTGAGGCAAACTAACGACGGCCTAATTTCCGACCATGACACGACGGAAATTCTTGCGCGCGACGACTACTGGCGGCGCGATCGTTTTGGCAGGAGGTTTACCGAAGCTGGCGATGGCAGCGGTGGAATCGAGCATGGGTATGAGGGTGAATAAGACGTTTCCGATCGGTGGCGATCTTACGGTCAATCGACTCGGCTTCGGCGCCATGCGCATCACGGGCGCGGGAATCTGGGGTTGGCCGCCCGATCGCGAGAACGCAAAGAAAGTTTTGCGGCGCGCCATCGAGCTTGGAGTGAATTTGATCGATACCGCCGATGCCTACGGGCCGGAGACGAGTGAGCTACTGATTGCGGAAGCGTTGCATCCTTACCCGCGAGGTTTGGTTATCGCGACCAAGGGCGGTCTTACCCGACCAGGGCCGGGCAGCTGGGTGCCGGATTGTCGCCCGGAATACCTGTCGCAATGCGTCGATAAAAGTCTGAAGCGATTGAAGCTCGAACGGATCGATCTCTATCAGTTGCACACCGTCGATCGCAAAGTGCCGATCGAAGATTCCGTCGGCGCGCTGAAGAAGGCGCAGGACGCCGGGAAAATCTGGCACGTCGGGTTATCGAACGTCTCGGTGAAGGAGATCGAGCGGGCGAAGAAAATTGTGCCCATCGTCAGCGTCCAGAACCGATACAACCTGACCGACCGCGACTCGCAGGACGTGCTCGATTATTGCGCCAAAGAACAGATGGGATTTTTGCCCTGGGCGCCGATTGGCGGAAGCGGGCGAGGCGCGTTGAGCAAATCCGATAACTCCGCGGAAGCAAAGCGCCGCAACTACAACCCGGTGCAACTTGCCCTGGCCTGGTTACTGCAGAAATCCCCGGTGATGCTGCCTATCCC
>QHBL01000267.1 GCA_003244125.1 Chthoniobacterales bacterium | reverse complement strand
GCCGTCGGGAGCGGCGGGATTGTGCTTGGGCATGCTAAGCAGCCCGTTATCCCGAACCTGGAAAACATCGATGAAATTTCCTACTTTCCCAGTTACGACGAGCGAGTTGCCGTCTGGGCTAAATTCAACGTCGCCCGGCACGGCAATGGGCGAGCTCAAGGCGCGGAACGAATCCGGTATTGGCGTGAGTCTGCCATCACTCGCGACGGTGAAGCCGGTGACACCATTGCCCGCGACTGAACCATCCATGATATACGCGATATTTCCCGACAGAGTAATGCTCAGCGGCTGATCGCCGGCGTACACTTTCTGGATCATGCCCAACTGCGTGCCGTTGACGGCGAAGACGGTGACGTTGTCACTTCCAGGATTACAGGCATAGAGAAAACGGTGATCCTTGCTCAGTCTCAACCCGTGTTGAGTATCGAAATCGACGCCGATGCCGTTGCCGCCGGTGGAATACCGATTCACTTCGCTCAGGGTGCCATTAGCCGCGCGCGCGAAGCTGACTACTTCATTGTTATCGGCGCGGTTCGTCATGGCGAAAACGGCGCCGGTGCTGGGAGGCGATTGCGCTAACGAGAAATGAGCTGTTAGCGTCAGGGTGAAAATGGAAACGACACTCTTCAGGAACGATGCCCTGAACTTACTGCATTGATCTGCTCTCATTGGGTTCATGTTGAGCGTGAGAGCGAGAACTCGGCGCTTTATTTCATGTTCGAAAATTTAATTGTGAACGCGGGCGATCTCCGGTTGCGCGAACGACACACGCGGTGGGATTCTCGTCGGTCGACCGGGCGGGTATATTGTCGCGTGGACCCGCGTAAGTCACTTGAGCCATTGTTGCTCGCGTTATTCTGCATCGCGGTTACTAACGCACTTGCCCAGACGCTCGATCGCCCGACGAGCGAGCCTTACAAAGGCGATCTCTCCATTTTCGAATATCCCGGTCGCGACAAGAAATTGCAGGTCGGCCGGGTGATGGATTTGCTTCGCATCAAACCGGGAGCGCGCGTGGCCGATATCGGCGCGGGCTCAGGATGGTTCACGGTGCGCGCGGCGCGGCGCGTGGGAAACAAAGGCGTGGTTTATGCGGTCGAGATTAATCCTGATTACATCCGTTACATCCAGGAGCGCGCAATGAAGGAGTCGCTTCCGAACATTCGCACGCTCCTCGGGAAACCAGACGATCCGTTGCTTCCGGACAACTGCGTTGACGCCGTTCTGCTACTGAAGACGTATCACGAAGTCGCCCAGCCGATCGCGCTACTCGAACATGTGCGCGCGGCCATGCGTCCGGGAGCGCGCCTGGGCATCATCGACCGCAACGGCAACGGCGCCAATCACGGTCTGAACGCGGACGTCGTGATCAAGGAAGCGGGCCGCGCCGGACTCAAGCTCGTAGAGCAATACGATTTCGTGAAAGGTGACGGCATGGACTACTTCCTCATCTTCGCGCCTCGGCAGTAGTCTTCATCTGCGCAATCGATACTAGGCGAGCTGTCGAAACGCCTGTCTCATCCTGAGCGCAGCGAAGGTCCGTTTGGGATGACAGAGTTGTGTCGGCAGCGCTTCAAAGACCGCAACGGCTCCGACCGCAACTCTTTGCGCCACAGGCGCGCTACGGCTGTTTTTCAAACTTTAGCGCCGCCGTGGGCTTCGGTCCATCTTCGAAAACGTGACCAAGATGCCCGCCGCAGCGCGGGCAATGCACCTCGGTGCGCGCGAGGCCGAGCCAGGAACGATCTGTTTCAGTCGCGACGGCATCGTTTGCGATTGGCTGGTAAAAACTGGGCCAACCCGTGCCCGACTCGAACTTCGTCTCTGAGTTGAAAAGTTCCTTTCCGCAACCGGCGCATTTGTAGATGCCGTGATCGTGATTGTAAGCATACTCACCGGTGCCCGCGCCTTCGGTTCCTTTCTCGCGCAGCACGCGATACTGCATCGGCGTAAGCTGTTGTTTCCATTCGGCATCGGTCTTGACGATTGTATCGGTCGTGTCTTGCATAGATTGCTGCGCTGGCTCTTGCGCGCGCGTGCACGATGTCAACGCGACAATCGCGAGCGCGGCTGCAAATATTCTCATGATGATGAGATGCAGAGAACGATAATTTATTCCCGCATCCGCTACACATTTGCCGCTGCATTCGGCGTCCGACTTAGCGCCATTTTCGACTTATCCGACACCAGCAGCTTGAGCGTTCGAGGAACGCGAAAAAAGCCGGTCACTACTGCTCTCACGCCCACCGTAGCGCCGACGCTGCGCTGGAACTTCTGGTGATCGGCTAAGCGAGCGAAATCCGGATCGCGCTTCGCCTCTTCCAAGTCGATAATCGCAGCGATCAAGCCGAGATGGGAAAATGCCTGCGGAAAATTGCCGAGGAACTCGCGTCCCGGGATCGATCTCCTCCGAGTATAGCCCGAGCGGGCTCGCCGCCTGAATGGTCTTGTCGAGCAACTCCTGAGCGCCGGAAAGCTGCCCCTCGCGAATCAAATGACCGATCCACCAGAAACTGCAAATGACGAAGGCGCCTTCGCCGGATTGCCGATGCCAATCCGAGCGATAAAGCCAGAGATTAGCGGGGGCAAGTATGCACTGAATGACATCGAAAACGGCGCGCTGCGGCCCATGATCGGCTGGCGCGCGCATGCGGTGCTAATGTGCGCGGCGGGGAGTTGCCCGCCCTTGCAGCGCGATGCCTACACTGCGGAGAATTTCGAAGATCAAGATGCCGCCGCGTTTCGCGCCTGGCTCGCGCGGACGACCTAAACAAATTTTTGCCGAACGAAAAGCGGCTCGAGATTTCCAGCATTTTCAAATGGTTTAAAGGCGACTTCGACAAAGGCGGCGGTGTGCCGAAGGTGCTCGGGATGTACGCGCCGCAGAACGCGCGTGCTTTCGCGGCCAGCGGAGGCTACGAGATTCGATATCTGGCCTACAACTGGGGGCTGAATGATCAGGGCCCGCACGGTCGAAACTACACGAGGACGAATTTGATCTTCGACAACATCTTCAAGTAGACTGCGTCGCGCAGATGAATCAGGAACGAACGAATACCGTCTACGGATTAATTGCCACGCTTTATGCGCGCGGCGTTCCGTTGCCCTGGCTTGCCGCTTTACCGCGGAACGTGCTCCGTCACCGCGGCCGCGTCTTCCACGGCCGTGTTGGATACCTGCGGCTGGCGCAATAGGGCTGCGCCGCGCAATCGCTCGTCGTAAATCTCAGCCCACTTGCGTTCGTGCATCGAACACATCGGCACCGCGTGCCATTCGCCATTTTCCTTGACCGCGCCCTTGAAGACGCAGGAATCGAGTCGCGCTTTGATGATCGGGTCCGACTCCGCGCGCGCGACCTGCGCCGCATCCATGAAATTGTGGGTGCCGAGGCCGAGCGTGTGCGCATCTCCTGAAATCAGGTCGATGAACATGCCGGGAGGGAACGAGCCAGTCACAAGCAGCCGCACGAGGTGGATTGCTGAGCGAAATGCCAGCAATGGATTTGCGCCAGCACACCTGCGATGTGCCACGGTGCGGTCCCTGCGTCGTCGGTCACGAGCGACAAGCCGCCGATTTTTTCGAGAATCTCGCCGAGCAAACGCTTCGTCACCGCGTCGGTTGGCAGGAGCGGGATGTATTTGCCCGTGCGGCGGGAGATCAAAAGCGAGGCCCAGCTGTTGCAATCGGGATGACCAAAATGCGTTCCGCCTTTTTCCAGCGGCAACCCTGTTCCGTCGCAGATTTTCTCCCAGACACGTTCGGGCAGCGCGCGCGTGCGCGAGAAAATCGTGCGTCCGGTGTCCGCCTCCGGCTGAAGACTGATCATGCGCCAGATGCGTGTTCGCTGCGGGTCGGCCAGATACCAGCGGATGAGTTCGGGAACATCGTCCACGTTTTTCTCAGTCACGGTGAAACTCAGCGCGTATTCGATCGGGCAGCCGGTGCGTTCGCGGATGTCCTGGCGCGAGCCGCGTGAACGCGTCGCGCACGGGATGAAGGTCGCGCTCACTGGCGACGCGGTTGATCGGGAATCCGTGGCGACCGGCTTGTGTGGAATCCACATGCACCGAAACCTGACGCAAGCCGCCCTGGACGACGAGCCGTTCGAAAAAATCAGGGTGTTCTAACAACGTTTGGCCGTGCGTCATCAACATCGGCATCAGCCCCACCGCGTAGGCGTAACGGACGATCTCGACCAATTCATCAGCGCGACCTGATTTCCAATACGCATCCGCCACATCGCCGCCGGTGATTTGCAATCCACCGCCTGGCCCTTGGAATCGGCGGTTCGCATCGATTTGCTCCTTCACCTCAGCAAGAGACGGAATGGGAACACGGTTCGCGTTCTTCGGCAGATAACAATGGGTGCAATGAAACGAACAGTAACTCGCGCCGAGAATAAAACCGCAATGCGTGAGATGCCGCCCGGAGATTTGATTGGGCGTTTGCAATTCCGCCGGCAGCGAATTCCACCGCTCGCGCAGCGCGCGCGTTTTCTCCGCATCGATCGGCTCCCGGAATGCGCGCCAGCGTGCTTTCCAGGTATGCGAGCTGTTCATTCGGCGGCAGAAATCTCCGAAGTAATACGCGAGCTCGAGGCTGCCGGTTGCACCAACTCTCGTCCATAATACCAGCAGTGCAGTCGGTCGGCGGAAATTCCGCAACGGAATGCGATGAGAAAAAGCAAATTGCGAAGCGTCACGCGCCAGACGCCTTGTTCGATTTGCGATTGCGGCGAGCTGCGCATCGCCGGATCAAGCAACACAACCTTGCCGGCGCGCCGAAGTCGCTTCGAGAACTCCACATCTTCCATCAATGGAATCGGCGCGAATCCGCCAAGCTGTTCAAAGACTGCGCGGCGAACAAAGACGCTTTGATCGCCGTAAATTGTCCCAAAAGCTCGGTTATGTATGCGCTCGAGCGGCTCGAGCCAGCGCAGCGCCGGATGCCGTTGATCGAACTTGCGGTAAAAACCGCCGCCTATCACCGCCCGATCGCTCATCACTTGAACGATGGCGTCGATGTGTTCTGGCGTAAGCTCCGAATCGACGTGATGAAACAGGAGAATCTCGCCGTTGGCTTTTGAAGCACCGAGATTCATCTGTTCACCGCGGCTGGCACGCAGCGACGCGCACCAATGCAGCTTAGCCGACTGCGGAAAATCAAGCGGCGGTCCGCAGCCAGCTAAGCCCGCAAGTACGACTTCCTTGGCACTATCGAACCCTGCCCAGTCAGCGGCGCGTCGGACCGCGATATACGCCTCGCGCCAGCACGGAACAATAATGCTGATTCGAGTGGTCTGCGTGCCGCGTGAAAATCTTGAATTCAACTTAATTCACAGCGCATCAGCTAACCTACAAAGGCCGGCGGTGATACATCCGCAGTAGCGGCAGGTGTGGATGCCAATATTTTGAAATCGCGTAAGTGACTGCCGCCACGAGCCACAAAATGGTGCGCGATACAGGGTTCGAACCTGTGACCCCTACCGTGTCAAGGTAGTGCTCTACCACTGAGCTAACCGCGCAGGAGCAGGGATAAGTGACGAGTGGCAAGTGACGAGTCAAGCGCTTGAACACGGTTGCGTCTCGGCTGATCGCTTCGATACCCTCAGTGCGATGGCTGAATATCGAGTCGGGGAACGAGGACCGCTCGCTTCACGTAGTTGGAGAACCTCAGAGCGCGTGGCGAAGTTTCTCGCTGACCAACGCGCGGCGCCCAACACAATTTCCGTCGCTGGAATGCTCTGCGGCATCGCGGCCGGAATGATGTTCGCGGCCACGACTCACATCGCGCATACGTGGATCGCATGGCTCGCCGGCGCGGTGCTCGTGCAGTTGCGGTTACTGGCGAATCTCTGCGACGGGATGGTGGCGGTGCTGCGAAACATCGCCTCGCCCGTCGGCGAGTTATTCAATGAAGTGCCGGACCGGGTGAGCGATGCGGCCACTTTGATCGGCTTCGGTTACGCCGCCGGATCGGATGGCGTCCTCGGGTTCATCGCCGCGCTCTTGGCGGTGTTCCTGGCCTAGATGCGCGCGCAGGGAAAAGTGGTGGGAGCGCCGCAGGAGTTCTGCAGGCCAATGGCGAAACAACAGCGCATGGCGACGGTGACAATCGCCGGCATTGGTTTGCGCGGTTGTTTCAGTAGCTGTGAAGTGGAACGTGCCGGCCTGGACGCTGTGGCTCATCATCGCCGGATGCATCGTGACGGTAGTGCGGCGCCTGCAACGAATCGCCGCGGCGTTGCACCATCGCTGAGATGAACTCAGCGACGCGTGAACGTTTATTCGGATTTCAGCACGCGTTCGATTCGCCGGTGATTCTGTGGATCACTGTGTCGACCGCGGCGGTTCTGGTGCTCGCTGCTTCTGCGATCTGGCTCCTGCACTCGGCGCGCCGAACCAGCGACAAACTGCACGATGAGCTGGTCAAACGCGTCTTCTCCTGGGCAGTCATCGCCCCGCTGCTGCTCGTGCCTGTGCTACTCGGCGCGGCGTGGACAATCCTGAGCGTCGCGGCGTTGAGCGTGCTGTGTTATCGCGAGTTTGCGCGCGCCACCGGCTTCTTCCGGCAGCGTTCGCTCAGCATCATTGTCGTCCTCGGGATCATCGCCACCATGTTCGCGAGCGCGGATCATTGGTATGGCTTGTTCGTCGCCATTTCGCCGCTCACCATCGTGCTCCTGGCGATGATCGCGATCCTGCGCGACGAGCCACGCGGCTACACCCAGCGCGTTGCCGTCGGCATCCTGAGTTTTCTCCTCTTCGGGCACTGCCTTGGTTATCTTGGTTATCTTGGCTATATGGCTAACGACCCTCAGTACCGGGGCATCATTATGCTCATCATCCTGAGCGTCGAGCTGAACGATGTTTTCGCTTATATCAGCGGCAAACTCTTTGGCCGACGCAAACTTGCGCCCCACACCAGCCCGAACAAAACAGTCGGCGGCGCGCTCGGCGCGTTAGTTTTAACGACGGCGCTGGGGTGGCGTGGCTTGGGCACATCGTTTTCGACGGTTCGGAAATCGACATGCCGGTGCGCCTGATCGGTCTCGGCGTCATCGTCAGCGTCGCTGGCCAGTTCGGCGATCTGATGGTTTCATCCATCAAACGCGACATCGGCATTAAAGATATGAGCGCGGCCATTCCGGGCCACGGTGGATTACTCGATCGTTTCGACAGCCTGCTCCTGGTCGCGCCGGCGGTCTTTCATTATGTCGGCTATTTCCGCGGCTTCGGGCTCGATCAGCCAGTGCGGATTTTCAGCGGCGGAGGTTAGATGGAAGACTGGCAATTCGTCCCCGCGCGCGATCTCGGGCTAACGAGGCGTGAGCGGCGCCTGAGTTTGCGCCGCGAAGTCGGCCTGGAGAGCGCAATCTCGTGCCTCGCCTGGCGCACGCTCACCCGCGGATATCTCGCTCTCGCGCACCGACTGGAGGTTCGCGGACGCGAAAACCTGCCGGTGCGCTC
>QHBL01000083.1 GCA_003244125.1 Chthoniobacterales bacterium | reverse complement strand
CTCAAATTATCGCGATCGGGCTGATGCTCGCGCGCTTTGCGGATCGCCATGTCCGACACGGCGTCGACGACCCAGTCGAAATTCGCCTGACCAACGGACGTGATCTCAGCGTCCGGCGCGGGATTGCAGAAATCGATCGCGACGGGGACACCATCGCGGATCGCGAACTCAACCGTGTTTAGATCATAACCGAGGTATCCGTTGAGCTGGCGCACGCCCCACTCGACCTGCTCGATGATTTCTTTGGGCGCGTGCCATTCCGTTTGGTAACGCAAATGGTACGGATGCCGCGGCTCGTAGGGCATGACGCGGACCTTCGTCTGATCGATGGAGTAACAGCGGAAGTACATTTCGAATTTCACTTCTTCCTGCAACATCATGACGAGCTGTCCGGTCTCGCTGTAGGCGCGATAAAACTCCTCCGGGTTATGGATGCGATAAACATTCTTCCAGCCGCCGCCGGCAAATGGCTTAAAAAACGCGGGCCAGCCGACGCAGTTAAAGATTGCGTCCCAATCGAGTGGGTAAGCGAGATTGCGGAAGGAGTTCGCGTTCGTGTCCGGCGGAACTTCGTGCGATGGCAGCAGCACCGTTTTCGGGACCGCCACCCCGATTTTGGTCGCGAGCGCGTTGTTGAAGAACTTTTCGTCCGCGCTCCACCAGAACGGATTATTAACGACGGCGGTGCCGGTGAGCGCGGCGTTCTTCAGGAACGCGCGATAAAAGGGCACATCCTGCGAAATGCGATCGACGATGACGTCATACCCACATGGCTCGCCCTGGATGACTTTGTCGATCCGCACGGGCTCAGCGACGATGTCTTTGCCGCCGGTCTTCGAGTTAACACGATCGATAAACGCCCAGGGAAAACTGTTTTCCTGGCCGAAGAGGATGCCGATTTTTTTCATGGAAGAGTCCGCAGATTACGCAGATTTCCGCAGATGAGAAGCGGGCAAAGAGAGATCAAAACCCGCGTTCATCTGCGGGGCTGCGGATTCGAAAAAACCTCGCGCTGAGTCCACAAAGGACGCAACGGAAACTAATTGTTGGTATCCCTGTGGAACTTTATATGAGGCACCGCTCAGAAGGTCGAGAGATAGTGCGGCAGCATGTCGCGCCAGTAGTTCCAGTCGTGGCCACACCATCTGCGGTCGTCGAGCCAGTGACGAATGCCTTTTGCATTGAGGATGGCTGACATGCGGAGCGATTCGTGTCGGGTGTTATCCCACTCGCCAGTGCCGAGGATGATGTTCATGTGGCCGAATTTCCACGGGTCGGGCATGTTCGGCAGGTACTCGTAAGGGCTGTTGAAGTAGATGTTGTCGTCGTGGTAACCGCCAAAGAAATCGCTGATGTCGAACGCGCCGCTCAGGCTGATGAGGTGACTGACGGCATCGGCGTGCCGGAAGGCGATGTTGGCTGCGTGATAAGCGCCAAGGCTCGCGCCGCAAATGCCGATCCGAGGCGTGCTCGCTTCGCGCCGGGCGAAATCGAACACGTCCTGCACGATGACATTTTCGTAGGCGAGGTGGGTGCGAATGCGATCGGCTGGATGAATTTGTTTGTTGTAGAAGCTGTCGAGATCGATGGAGTCGGGGCAGTAAACGGTGACTCTACCGTTGTCGATGAACGGGGCGACGGCATCGACGAGTCCGAAGTCTTTGTTTTGATGGTAGCGACCGAATGACGTGGGAAAGAGGATCAACGGCAAACCGCCGCCGTTACCGAAGACGAGCATCTCGAAGTCGCGGCTGAGATGCGATGTCCACCAACGGATGTAACGTTCCTGCATAAAAGCAGACAGAATTAACAGCATTTACGGGATGGGAAACAAGAATTGGGGCGGCTCGCGGGAACGCGGCCACAGGGGTGATCCCGAGCGAAGTCGAGGGATCCCGTCGCGGTAGCATTGAGGTCGCTTCACGGGATCGCTCGGCTCCGCCACGCTTCGGTGTGGATGAGGAGTTGCTGGCGTCGAGTTAACTAAGAAGCGCGATTTCGTTCGCACATTATGCCGGAGCACACACTGACGGGGAACATTCAGCGGCATAAGGGTTTTGAATCGCGCACGCTTGGCAACCGGCGCGATGTGCTCGTCTATTTGCCTACGGGTTACCGGCGCTTTGTGCGGCGGCGTTATCCGGTGCTTTATCTTCAGGACGGCCAGAATGTTTTCGACGCCGCTACGGCTTTCGGCGGAGTGGAATGGGGCGTGGACGAGACGGCGCAGCGGCTCATCCGCAAACGATTGATCGAGCCGCTCATCATCGTAGCGGTGAACAACACGGGGAACGATCGCATTCATGAATACACGCCGACGCGCGCGCGGGCCGAAGCTGGCGTGCAGAGAAATAAATGGAGCCGCGGGCTGGCGCGGAAGTACGGGAAGTTTTTGACACAGGAATTAAAGCCGTTCATCGACGCGACATATCGGACGTGCCCGGAGGCGGAGTTCACCGGCCTCGGTGGATCATCGCTCGGCGGACTTCTGACGATGACGCTCGGGCTTTGGTTCCCCGAAGTGTTTTCGCGGCTGGCGGTAATGTCGCCGTCGGTTTGGTGGGACGAGCAGGTAATCGTCCGAATGGCAGAGGAGCTGGAGGGCAAATTGCCGCTCCGCATCTGGCTCGATATCGGCACGCACGAGACCGGATGGGAACGCACGCGGGCGCTGCGCGACGCGCTGGTGGAGAAGGGCTGGCATCTCTACGATGACCTGCAATACACCGAAGCGGAAGGCGCGGGCCATAACGAGAGCGCGTGGGCCGCGCGGGTTGATCCGATGCTGCGGTTTTTATTCCCGCCAATGGCACAGACTGCGGCGGTGAAGGTGGACGCGCAAATGGTCGCCGCTCCCTAGCGGTCACGCACTTTTTGTCATCGCGAGCGGAGCCGAGTTGCGCTACGGGATCCTTCGACTGCGCGGATGACAGCGCGAAGACAGCCGCTCGTGGATTATTGAAACGCCTTCCCGTAAACCTGGTAGACCCGTACCGGGCCGCCGATGAAATCCCAGTCCTTCTGGTACGCAAATGTTTTCTCCCGTTCGGACCACCTTAGCTCGCGCGGTCCTTCCGGATGATTTGAATCGTAAACGAGATAACGCGTGACTCCGTCTTTACCCGGCGATTTACGGGCATACACCAGCACCGCGTGATTAATGCTCAGCTTCGGCAGCGTCGTTAAATAGCCGACGAAGAAATCGCTGCGGGCAAGTGCCGCCTCCAAATTTTGATGCGTCTGCTCCTGGTAAGCGCGACCGCTGGCAAAGAGGACCCGCCAGTTGCCCGGACGCCAATACGTCGGCCAACCCTTGCCGACGTGCTCCTGCAAGATGCGCCCGCGTTTCTTGCTCATCTCGCGCAAGTCGGCGTAGGGAAAAACGGTACGCTCGTTTTCCGGCAGCGCTTCTCTCCACGCCGCGCGACCCGTCACTCTTTTAATCCGCGCGATCAGTTCCCGATCGTCAATCGGCGGCGCGTCTGGATCAAAGCAAGCAAATTTCCTAAATTGCCAAACGGCGCGGCTGAGCACGAAGCAACGCCGCGTGTAACGATCCTGTTTCGCAGTTTCGCCGCGGCGCAAATGCGGAATACCATTCTCGTACTCGAACACCGTCATATTGGCGAAGCCGTAAGTGTCGTGCTCGAAATTGAACGGCCGCTGCTCANNAAGCCGAACGTGTCGCGCTGGAAATCGAATGGCCGCTCCGCTTTCGCGCAATGCAGCCCGCCGATAAACAACGCAGCAATGCAGAACGCAGCCCTCATACCCATTTGCGTTGCCCTCAGGCGGTCGCGCCATTTGGGGCTGCCGCGGGCAGTTCAGTGAATTTCCCGAGCCGCCGGAATTTCGCGTAGCGCGCATCCAGCAATTGATCGATCGGCATTCGCAGCAGCCGATCGAGATTTGAGCGCAGCGCCTCGCCCACTACCTGTGCGGCACGGTCGTGATCGCGATGCGCGCCACCCTCTGGTTCGGGAATGATTTCATCCACTACCCCGAGCTGGATCAAATCGTGCGACGTCAGCTTGAGCGCTTCGGCCGCTTCCGCCGCGTGTCGCCGATCTTTCCACAAGATGGCCGAGCAGGCCTCCGGGCTGATGACTGAGTAATAGGCGTTTTCCATGATCATGACGTGATCCGCCAGGCCGATGCCGAGCGCCCCGCCGCTGCCGCCTTCACCGATGACGGCGGCGAGAATCGGCACGCGCAAAGTCATCATCTCGCGCAGATTCACCGCGATGGCTTCGGCGATGTGGCGTTCTTCCGAACCGATGCCGGGATACGCCCCCGGGGTGTCGATCAGCGCGATGATCGGCAGCGAAAACTTTTCTCCGAGCTTCATTAAACGCAGCGCCTTCCGGTAACCCTCCGGATGGGCGCAGCCGAAATTGCGCATGACATTTTCCTTCGTGTTCCGTCCCTTCTGGTTGCTGATAACAACGCAGCGCTGCTCGCCCAGCATGGCCAGGCCGCAGGGCATCGCCTTGTCGTCAGCAAAGAGCCGGTCGCCGTGCAATTCATTCCAGTTGGTGAAACACCGCTCGACGTAGTCCAGCGCAAACGGCCGCTGCGTGTGCCGCGCGATCTGCACCCGTTGCCACGCGCTGAGACTCCCGTAAATGTCCCGCCGCGTCGTCGCGATCTTCGCTTCCATCGCCTCAACCTCGGCCTCGAAATCGAGCGCGTGTTCGTTCGAATGCGCGCGGATTTCCTGCAAGCGCCGTTGCAATTCGACGATTGGCTTTTCAAAATCGAGCGGCTGAATCTCCATCGATTTGGGTTCGATCACGGGAAAGGAGGACAAAATTCGAAGTCCGAAATTTGTTTCGGATTTCGATATTCGAATTTCGAAATTCTCACTCCGTAACGGTGACAGGCGTCTTCCCGTTGACAAGGCTGCTCAATTCCTCGGCGTCACTAGCCGAAATCCCGAGCCCGAGCGCGGGCGGCGGCTGATTCGCTGCGGGATGAAACGCATCCGGGATTGCATAGATCGTGTAAGCGGGGTGCGCGAGACGAATCCAGCGCGTGCTCAACGCGTACTCACGCGTGCCGAAGCCGACGCGTTTGCCATCTTTCCACGCCATCACTTCGGCGACTTTAGTGGCGACGCGCGGCGGCTGTTTCGGCGGCAGTTTCTCCTCCTGGATGTGGTACTGCTTGAAGAAGTTTCCGTGGTTCAAAAGCACGATGAGCTTCGGCTTCGTCTGAATGAATAACGAAAACTCAGGATTGGAAATGAGCAGTTTCTCTCCGATGCGCAGCATGGTGGAGTTGAGATTATTCGTCCGCATGATCAGCTCCGGCGTGGTGTGCATCCTCTGGGCGACGCGCGCAATGACGTCGCCTTTTTTCACGATGTATTCCTGATTCTCCGGCGACGCGACCGGCGAAAAGAGAATGTCGGTGTTGATGGCGCCGAGCATGTCCTTGGCTTCTTCGAAATGCTGGCCGTTCGGATATTTTTGGATGAACGCCATAAGCGCGTCGTGCGCCTCGAGCAGCTTGCCATCCTGGCGCAATTTCGCCGCCGCCTGAAATTCCGGGAGGCTGATATCAGGTGCGGGTGTGCTCAGTATTTCACCGCGCTGTTCTTTTTGAACCGCAATCTCCTGTTTAAAAAGAACGTTGTAACTGAAGTAGTACGCGCTGCCGAAAATCGCCAGAGCAAGCAGGAGCGCGAAGAGCCACTTCATGAGCGAGGGAAGATGCGCAATTTCGGAAACGTGTCAGCACGTTGCCACGTCATCCCGAGCGACAGTCGAGGGATCCCGTCGCGTCACCTTGACATTAACTTCGACAGGATGCTGCGCTTTCGCTGCACAGCCGGACGACGAGAACCGGCACTAGCTCACTGCCACCACTGTTCCTTCTCTGGCACTTCCTTGTCCGGCCAGGTGTAGTGACACGACTGACAATAGAATTCCTTCGGAAAAACTTTCAGCGCGAAGAGGACACTGGCGATGGCCGGTGTGAGAAATTTCCTGGTCAATTGCGGGAACTCGATCTCGGCCGAGCCGCATTGCGGACAGCGCAGGGCCGACCCGATTTCCGGATCGGCCGCTTCCCAGTCGCGCATCAAACTCTGCGCCTTCTCGAATTCGTCTTCATCCACCTTCACTTTCACGTTCGCCAGTGGCTTCGACATGAACGCCACGCGCTGCATCGCGCCTTCTCCGATAATATCTGCGCGCACTCCCGCTTGCTCGAGCTTCTCGCGCAAATGCTTCGCCTTCGTTTGTTCGTTAAAGGTCGCGATCGTCACCATGTGGAGCGCAGGTTCGTTAGCGGCTTGAGCAAACAACATTCAGCGCGGCTGCGCAAGACTGGGGCTCGCGCTGCTATCAAGCACGAGTTAATGCGGCGGGAACCACTGATAGAGCATGAAGTAAACCAGCACGCCGGTGACGGAGACATACAACCAGATCGGCATCGTCCAACGCCCGAGCCGGCGGTGTTTATCCCATCGCCGCTGAAATACCGGCACGAGTGTGACAATCACCAGCGGCAAAGTGACGAAGGCGAGGAGAACGTGCGTCGCCAAAATCGGGAAGTAAACCGCGGCGATCCATCCAGTGTAGCCAGATGACTTCTCGCCGGCGTGCGCGTGATAAACAATGTAGCCGATAAGAAAAAGCGTGGATGAGGTGATGGCGGCAATCATGCAAGGGACATGGCGCTGCCAGACATTGCGGCGGATGTAAAACCAGCCGGCGGCGATGAAGACGGTGCTGATGGCATTCAGCGCGGCGTTGATAGCGGGCAGGTCGTTGATGGTCAAGGCGGTGTGGAACAGTGGAGTAGTGGAGGTCGAATCGGAGAGCGGTTATATTGTCACCACGATAAAGCGGTTCTGCCGGGTATTCGTCATTACTCCATCACTCCGACACTCCATTACTCCACGATCCGATGCGAGTCGCTGAGCTACCCGAGGTGGATGAAATCGTGCAAACGCAGCGGCGCTCGCTGCGGCGCCGCATCTTGATCAGTGCGATGCGCTTTCTCGTCGTGCTCGCGCTCGGCGCTCTGGCGGGCGGCGGCTGGTATTTGGCGAAACGTGGCTTCGGTCGTTCCTGGCGCGCGCTGGTAGTGGAAGAGCTGCACAAACGTGGCGTCGAAGCTTCCGTCCGCCGGCTCACGCTCGATCCTTTCCGCGGTCTCATCGCGCAGGACGTGCGCATCTTCGATTACAAGCATCGCGAGAACACCGTGGCGCAGATCAGCCGGCTGTCGCTCGATGTGAACTACGCCGCCCTCATGCAGCGGCAACCGTTTCTCAATGCCATCGATATCCGCGACGCCAAGGTCATGCTCCCGCTTCCGGCCGGCGCCGATACGAGATCGCCGCGCGCCGAAATTCAAAACCTGCACGCGCACATCTATTTTCCGCCGGAGCAGATTTACGTCAGCCAGGCGGACGGCATCTTCTGCGGCATCCGCGTTTCGGCCACGGGTCAGCTGATCAAGCGCAAGGATTACCAGCCCTCGCGGCAGATC
>QHBL01000041.1 GCA_003244125.1 Chthoniobacterales bacterium | reverse complement strand
ATTTTTTCGGTGAAGAGCAGCGTGTTGATCATGAGACGCAGCATATGCTGCGGCAGTTTGGCGAGTTTGTCTGCGCGCATTGGCTGGAACCGGACAACGGCATGTGGGAATATCGTGACGCGCGCCGGCCCTACACGCATTCGCGCTTGTTGTGCTGGGTGGCCCTGGACCGATTGTTGCAGATGCATGCTCGCGGCCAGCTCGATGGCGTTGCTGCCGGCAAGTTCGAAGAAACGCGTGGGCAGATTCGCCGTGAGATCGAGGAACAGGCCTGGAATGGAAATTTGAACGCCTATACCGAGTTTCTTGGCGGCAGCACTGTCGACGCCAACCTGTTCATAATCGCTTTGCAAGGATTTGAGGACGCTGGCTCCGAGCGCATGCGACAAACCTATCGCCGCATTCGCGAGAAGCTGATCCCGAACGCCGGTCTCGTTTTTCGGAACGAGCGCAGCCTTGCATCGCGCGAAGGCGCGTTTGCGCTTTGCAGTTTTTGGGAAATCGATTTTCTCGCCCGCGGCGGCGGCACATTGGAAGCGGCGCATGCCGCGTTTAATAACGCGATGGCTTACGCCAACGATGTCGGTCTTTTCGCGGAAGAAATTGATCCCGAGAATGGCGATGCGCTCGGAAACTTTCCGCAGGGATTCACCCATCTCGGAGTTATCAATGCGGCTGTCTCTTTGCATGACAGAGAAGAACGAGAACGTTTGTTGAATCGAGAAGCATGAACTGGGGCAGTTGGTTACTGTGGGGTTTTGCGAGCACGGTCGTGCTTACCTCGATCGTCGCCGTCAGCCAGGGACTCGGCATGACACGAATGAACTTGCCTTATCTACTCGGCACGATGTTTACCCCCGACCGCGACCGCGCGAAGCTGATCGGCATCTTTTTGCATTTCGTAAACGGCTGGATTTTTTCGCTCATTTACGTGACCGCTTTTCAAGCGTTGGGAAGATCGACATGGTGGTTCGGCGGATTAATCGGCCTGGTGCACGCAATCTTCGTCCTTACGGTTGGTTTGCCCATTTTGTCGGCCTTGCACCCGCGCATTGCTAATGAGCAATACGGCCCGACCGTTGCGCGTCAGCTGGAGCCGCCCGGTTTTCTCGGGTTGCACACGGCATCCGCACGCCAATCTCAGTTCTGATCGCACACACGATTTTCGGGGCGATTCTCGGCGGATTTTATTCCATCGGATGAAACATCCAGAAGTTCGTCGGGGGCTTTCCAGAAGCACTCATGAGCAGAAGCGTAATCTTCGTGTAAATTGTGTTGATGACACATGAGTTCAAAGTTGGCGATCATGTTCAATGGAATTCGGAAGCAGGCCGTGTTCGGGGAACAATTAAGAAGAGGATTACCTCCGAGATCACGTTCAAAGGGTACAAGGTCCACGCCTCGAAGGAGGAGCCGCAGTACTTGATCAAGAGCGACAAGACTGACCACATGGCTATGCACAAAGGTTCTGCTCTCAAAAAAATCAGTTAAAGCAAATGCCTGCGAGGCTGCATTAACTTGATAGACAGCGTGCCGTGATCGTCCGATGTTGTCCTAACTTAGTCGCCGGGAGACTTATCATGGAAACCAGACCACCAGGCAAAATCGAAGCGAAGGGAGTGGGAATTGGTGCGGTTTCGGACAAACTTCTCCAGCAACGCGCCCAAGACTTGGCCGAAGAAGATGGCCGCACTGAGTCCACCGACGCCGACCGCGCACGCGCCCTCGAGGAACTGATCGGTCCTTCCGCAAATCCCGCGCCCGAAGTTCCACCTGGCGATGAGAATCTGATCACCTGGAACGAAAATCCGGATGTAACTGGCCATGCTGTTCCAACCTTCCTGCCTGACGATGAGGCCGATGTCTCCGCGGAGCTGACGGAGGAAGGCGTGGAAGAGGCCGACCAGGATCGTCGTCGCGCGGCCAAGGACGAAGATCCGCCGCGGCCAGATTGACTGGCGACGGGTTTGTCAGCCTGATTGAGCGCGTTGCCGGCATAACGTCAGTGACGACAGAGCAAGCGTGCTCGAAGAAGGCTTCAGTCCGAAATTATTCCGGGGATTGCGCGCCATCAATACCATTCCCCTTAGCGTCAGTCGCACGGCTTGGAGTTTAGAAGACAGCTGCGCGTTTTACTTCTCTAAGTTCCCTCACCCGAATTGACGCCAAGCCTCGGAGCGGAAAATGCATCAGATAAACTCTCGCGCCGGCAATCGCGGTTTGCCATCCCCAATTACATTTCCGGCCGCCTTTAAACGTGTTGAAGGCGATCTTCCCGATGAAGCAAATAACTTTCGGTTTACACGTCCGGATGATCTTTAAGACTCGACTGACTCCTGCTCGCTCCTCGCCTCTTTTAAGTTCAGTCACGTCTATTGTGGGCCGGTCGACAAGATTCACAAAATTCAGCCGGTAGTACTCCAGGAACTTATTGTCATAGATTTGCTTCAGCAGCTGGTCATTTTTTAGATCACCTTCTGTTTCTTGCAGTAGGCCGGCACGGTTAAGCAGATACCAGAACATCTTGTTATTGGAAAAGGGCACACCGCGCCGATAAGAGCCAGGATGGGGATTGATGCCTACGAAGAGTATCTTCGCGTTCTTCGATACCTTGTAGGTGATCATTCTTTTCCGGCCTGCTCCGAGAGGGAGCGCCTGGCCAACGATTTCTTTTGAGTTAACATCGGCAACTCCTCGGTGGGATAACTGATCTCGATACCGTGGACTTTAGCAAATGGTGTGAGCGTGTGAACCTGACGATGCGTTGGAGTCATGATGTCCTCCACCCGAATGCTACGAACGATCAAAGCGTCGCCGATGAGAGAACGGTGACAACGCCACGGCACTGCTTCGGCACACATGATTGCGATCCTCTCCTGCTTGGCTACGGCGATCAATCCGTTGATCCCTTCCTCGAACTCCGGCGTCTGCATGTAATCAGCATAGCCTCGAAAAGAGGCGTTTCGCCAACCGGTGTT
>QHBL01000198.1:4294-5864 GCA_003244125.1 Chthoniobacterales bacterium | reverse complement strand
ATCGTGCGCAACGGCTTCAACGGTTCACCTGGATTGGGCGAGAACAACAACTCGACCGCATCGAAGCCACTGGCCCGCGCCGGCTTGATCGGCGTAAGGCGAGCTTCGAATTGCGACTGGCGAAATCCCAAATCGCGCAAGTTCCGCCGCACCGTTTCGGAAAGTCTCGGGGCTGCCTTCGCGCGCAGCTTGCGCAAGGTCTCGCCTGCTTTGCGCAACGAGGCGCGGTGCTCGTCCATCTCGCGCGCGAGACGCGTCAACTCTTCATCGCGGCCTTCTATTTTGCGCATCCGTTCCGCCGCGCGTTCACCGAACGCGATCACCTCCGCGATGGTGCCGCCATACTTCCGCTTCAACGATTCGAACTGTGAGACCCGGCTTTCCAGTTCGCTCAGTTGTTGCGGATCGAGGTCCAGCTTCTCGGCGTAACGGCCAAGATCGCGGGCGATTTCTGAAAGCTCGAGCAGGGCGCCCTCGTGCGCGTTCGCCGCTGCGCTCATCGCGGGATCAAGCCGCTCCAGCTCGCGCAGGAGCTTTTGCGTTTCGCCCAACTGCGTAACGATCGCGTCATCAGCTTCGGCGAGGTTGTTCGCCACAGCTGAAGCGAGTTCGATCAACCGTTTGCTGTTGCTCGCGAGTTTGTAACGGGCGTCAATTTGCTCCTCTTCTTCCGCCGACAAATTTGCCGCGGTGATCTCGTTAGCTTGGTGCCGGAGTAGATCGAGCTCCTGCTCGCGCGCAGTCTCCGCCGTGTCGAGCGCGGCGTGTTCGTCTTCGAGCGTTCGCAATGTGCGAAAAATTTCCGAGAACCTCCGCCGCGCTTCACCGGCGCCAGCAAAAGCATCGAGCAAATCGAGCTGCCGCTCCGGCGAAAGGAGCGATTGATGATCGTGCGGCCCGTGTAAATCGACCAGGTCATCGCCGAGCGTTTTGAGATTCGCCAGCGTGGTCGGCGAGCCGTTAATGAACTGACGATTCACTCCTGAAAGCGCGAGGCTCCGTTTTAGAATCAGCTCGCCATCGGACGGCTCGATGCCCGCTTCCTCGAAACGGCGATTGAATTGCGCGACATCATCGCCGCTGACGATTGCTTCCACGGTGCAGGTCTCCGTTCCGGTGCGAATGAGCGTCTTATCAGCGCGCTCGCCCAGCAGCAGTTGCAGCGCGCCGATAATGATCGACTTACCCGCGCCCGTCTCGCCGGTGATGGCGGTGAAGCCGGGTGCCAGTTCCCACTCCAGGTCTTCGACCAGCGCGAGATTCTTGATGCGAAGCAACTGAAGCAGCATGGGGTTGAGGTTAGGCGCGTGCGCAACGAAGTTGAACGTTCACGTCGCAACTCTCAATCTGAAATCTGCAATCTGAAATCTGAGATCGATTTCACGCTCACTTTTCTCGGCACCGGCACTTCGCAAGGCGTGCCGACGATCGGGTGCGATTGCGATGTCTGCCGCTCGCCCGACGGGCGCGATCGACGGCTGCGTTCGTCCATTTATTTAGAAACGCCGGAGTGCGCCTTTGTCGTCGACACCGGCACTGACTTTCGCACGCAGGCGTTGCGCGAAAACAT
>QHBL01000198.1:0-4199 GCA_003244125.1 Chthoniobacterales bacterium | reverse complement strand
GATGATCTACGGCGGTTTTCGTGGCAGCGCGGGTCGATGCCGGTTTACGCGTCCGCCGAGACGATGGCGGACCTCGAGCGCGTTTTTCTGTTCGCCTTCCAAGGAACCAATCCGTTTCCGGGTTATCTTAAACCCGAGCCGCATGTTGTTTGCGGTCAGTTCTTGTTAGGCGACACACTCATCACGCCTTTGCCGGTGCCGCACGGCAATTCGCAGGTGAACGGTTACCTGTTTACTCGCGGCGGAAGAAAACTCGTCGCTTACCTCAGCGATTGCAGCGCGGTCCCCGAGCAGATCGTGCAGAAAATTGCGCGCGTGGAATGCTTGATCATCGACGCCTTGCGCGAGAAACCGCATCCGACGCACCTCACAGTTGGGCAATCGCTCGAGATCGCCGCACGCGTGCAGCCGGGCGAAACGTACTTCACCCACATCGCGCACGAGCTGCCGCAATCGTACGAGAAACGGCTGCCGGTGGGCACGCACATCGCCTTCGATGGACTCAAGCTTCATTTTTGATGAGACGCTTTTTGTTGCTGTTCCTCTTCGCCGCCTGCGCTCGCGCGGAAGAGCCATTGGCGCCACAAACGATCGTCGTTTTTAACCAGGAGCTGCCGGAGTCAGTGGCGCTGGCGAAATTCTATGCCGAGAAACGTGGCATCGCTCGCGACCATCTCGTGCCGCTCGATTGTCCAGTTGAGGAAGAGATTTCGCGCGAGCAATACGACGCCACCATTGCCGAACCGCTGCGACAGGTTTTCGGAGAACGAGGCTGGTGGAAAATCCGCGACAACGCCGAAGGCCAGCATCGCGTCGAGGGGCTGACGATTCACTTCGTGGCTTTGATCAAAGGCGTGCCGCTGAAAATTCGCGGTGCTGCTTCGTATGCAGACGACAAGCCGGGAGCGGGTCCGCTCGAAAGCCGGAACGAAGCATCAGTCGATTCGGAGCTAAGCGCGCTCGGACTTTTCAGCCCGCAGATCTCCGGCGCGTTTAACAACCGGTATTTCCAAAGCTACAAACCGATCCACGAGTTCGCTGATATGCCCATCCTGCTCGTGACGCGACTCGACGCGCCGGATGCGAGCACGGTGCGGCGGATGATTATTGATGGGATCGAGGCGGAGAAGAACGGGTTGTGGGGTCGAGCCTTTGTGGATAGCGCGCACAATAGCAACCCCGGATTCCAGGTGGGCGACGAATGGATGACTGCGATTGTCGAGCAACTGCACAAGGCCGGCATTCCGGTGGTGCACGAAGATACGGCGGCGATTTTTCCAGACGGTTATCCGATGAGCGATTGCGCGCTTTATTACGGATGGTATGCGGGCAACATGGCGGGACCTTTCACGGAGCCGCATTTCAAATTCGTTCCGGGCGCGATCGCGGCGCACATCCACTCCTTTAGCGCGTCGACTTTGCGCGATGTGAACTCAGGCTGGACTGGACCGCTGCTGGTGCGCGGGGCGGCAGCGAGCGTGGGCAATGTTTACGAGCCGTATCTGGAACTGACGGCGCATCTCGACATTCTCAACGATCGGCTGCTGCACGGGTTCACGTTCGCCGAAAGCGTGTTCATGGCTTCGCGCGTTTTGTCGTGGATGGGCGTGGCGGTGGGTGATCCGCTTTACCGGCCTTATTACCTTTGGACGCAGGTCGACTCGCCTCTGCCGCCGAAGACCGACGGCAGTCGCAGAAAGAACGCGAAGAGCATTTCGCCATGGCGCAGCTATCACGAATTTGCGGTGAAGAATAATGCGGCAGGCGATTTTCGTGCGCAGGCGCGCACGTTCGCCTCGCGCACCCACAACGCTCCCGCGATGGAGGACCTCGCCTTGATGGAATCGCGCGAGAAGAGTTTCAGCGCGGCGATTACTCAGCTGCAACAGGCGCGCGCGGGTTACACGCAGCCGCAAGACATCGTGCGGTGCGTATTGGAAGAGTGCGATGCACTGGTGCAATCTGGAAAGCCGAAACGCGCCGCTGAGCTCGCGCGAATGGTCTTGCGCATCGTACCCGACTCGCCGGCGGCGCCGCTGTTGCGCAAGATCGATAGCGATGCCGCGCCCAAGCCGGCGCCGGCGAATCCCTCTCCGCGGTAGCGCCGCGTTTCCGGGTAGCGCACGCGTCTGGCGTGCTGGTGATCGCGTCCTCGCGATCACGGATTTTCCCGAAACGCAGCGTCCAAGCGAAGAATGTTGCGGCGGGACGCCACAACCAACACGCGAGACGCGTGCGCTACCCGGAGAAGGGCATTCGATCCGACTTGTAGGGGAACTGGCACCTTTCCCTACAGCGCTGGTGGCCTACAGCGCCGTTGTGTTCTTAAGCTCTAACAGCGACGATGGCGCTCGTGAAAACTGAAACGCCTCCACAACGCGTCGATGAACAACTCGTCCGCGCCATCGGCGTTCCGGGCCTGGCGGCAAACATTGTCAGCTCGACCATTGGCGCAGGCATTTTCGTTTTGCCCGCGACCGTGGCGGCGGGTCTCGGAGCAGCCGCGCCGCTCGCTTTCATCGTTTGCGCGGGCGCGATGATTGTGTTCGTCACCTGCTTCGCCATCGCCGGCAGCCGCGTCTCGTTAACCGGTGGTTTGTATGCCTACGTCGAAGTGGCCTTCGGCCGCTATGTGGGGTTTCTCGCCGGCGTACTTTACGGCATGACCGCGCTCGGCGCCGTCGCCGGCATCGTCAATGTCCTGGCAAACTCCATCGCGCTCATCGGGCCGTTCCTTGGCGGGCCGGTCATGCGCGTGGTCGTAATGCTCATCGTTTATGGTGGTCTCGTCGTCATCAATATCCGTGGCGTGCGCGAGGGCGCTGGCGCCGTCACCATCATCACGGTAACCAAGTTGTTGCCGCTCCTGCTCTTCATCGGCGTGGGCATTTTCTTCATTCATCCTGCGAATCTCACCTGGACGGCATGGCCCGGGAGCAAAGCGCTGGGCGACGCCATCATTGTGCTCATCTTCGCGTTCGTTGGAATCGAAGTGGCATTGATCCCGAGCGGTGAAGTAAAGAATCCTACGCGCACTGTTCCGCGCGCCGCCTACCTCGCGCTCGTGGTCACGACGGTCATTTACATCATGATCCAGCTCGTCGCGCAGGGAACGCTCGGCCCGAGTCTCGCCAATTATCCTGACGCGCCTTTAGCGGAAGCGGCCGCGAATTTCCTCGGCAACATCGGCCGCACCATCCTGCTCGCTGGCGCCACGATCTCCGCCTTCGGTTTTGTCACCAGCGACATCCTGAGCTCGCCGCGAATGATCTTCGCTTTCGGACGCGACGGCGTCCTGCCGAGGTGGTTCGCCCACGTGCATCCGCGTTATCGCTCACCCGACGTCGCGATTGTGACCTACGCCGTCCTCGCCTTTGCCTTGTCGGTCACCGGCACGTTTCAACAACTCGCCGTGCTTTCCAACGTCGCTGTCCTGCTCATGTATCTGCTCTGCTGCGCGGCATGCTGGTTCCTGGTGCAGCGCGACGTGCGTGCAGATGGTCGGCCATTTAATTTTCCCGGAATGAAAATCGTGCCAGTGCTCGCCGTCATCCTGATCGTCTGGCTCCTGGTGCAATCAGCGTTGAGCGACAGTGGGGTGGGAAGTGATACGCGCGCCGGGCTGCGGATCGCCGCGGTCTTGCTCGCGGCCGGCTCGGTGTTTTACCTGGTGCGAACGCGCTGGACAGTAAATCGGTAGAGAACCCCAGCACCAGATGTGGTAGTCGGCCCGCACTGCTCACCGGCGGAATTGTGTAGAATGGGCTTGTTTCGTCCGGGACCCGTCTATATTGCCAAGACTGCTGTCGCCGCCTTCTCATGCACCTTCAATCGCTGGAGCTTTTCGGGTTTAAGTCATTCGCCGACAAGACTGTCTTCAATTTCCATGAGGGCGTGACCGCGATCGTCGGCCCGAACGGCTGCGGCAAATCGAACGTTTGCGATGCGGTGCGTTGGGTGCTGGGCGAGCAATCGGCCAAATCACTTCGTGGCGGCGAGATGGCGGATGTGATTTTTAGCGGAACCGATTCGCGCAAACCGCTCGGGTTCGGCGAAGTCTCTCTCACCTTCACTGACTGCGCGAGCGAGCTCGGTGTTGACTGGCACGATGTGCGCGTGACGCGCCGCGTTTATCGCGATGGGAACTCCGAATATTTTCTCAACAAAACGATCTGCCGGCTGAAAGACATTCATAATCT
>QHBL01000054.1 GCA_003244125.1 Chthoniobacterales bacterium | reverse complement strand
GCTGAGGAAGAAGCATCCCTGCCGGATTTTGACGGGCCGCCTCCCGCCATCTGGATCTTCGACATCCCGGCCGGAAAAGCTACCCGCTTGACCAAAAAGGAAATCAACGCGTGGCATCCAGTTTGGCTCAGTGACAACGAGATACTCGTCTGCACGCAGAAGCGCGGTGAGAAAGCGTCTTCCGTTTACAAGATGACACTTGGGCAGGAACAGCTCACGCGCGTGCTGCCGAACGCGAATGACCCTGTCATATCTCGTTAGCCGAAGCTCGTTAGCGCGGTGGGAGGGCAGTGGGAGCGTCCGTCATCGGCGGTAACCGCGGCGGCATTTCCCTGCCACCAGCGCGCATGCCGACCAGGGCCAAGGCAACCGCGGCGATCAGCAGCCCGATTCCGCTATAGAGCAAAGTCTTGGGCTTGGAGGGCGAGACCTCCAGCGTGTAGGCCAGCCGGCTGAAATCGTTGCCATTCACTATGTGCGCGTCATGCGCTTTGGCTGGCAGCTTCGCGCGATAAGTCATGTTAACGATACCTGTGCCCTGGGGAGTCTTCTCCGGCATGCTGCTGGTGAAAGCCCACTCCAGCCCGGAGCCAGTGACCAGCTTCATCGTCTTCGGAATGGGAATTTCGAACTGCCCGTTACCACGATATTGCGCCAGCGCCCGTGCCTTGAATCGCGCCGTAGCGCGCCGGTGCGTGTCATCTTTATCCAACCCGAAGTCTTCGATCACCGCCGCGGCCATGTCATGATTGATCGTGCGCAGCATTTCATCGGGATGTTCTCCGAACCTCGCTTTCCAGACCTCCCATTGCGCTTTTCCCAATTGGAAGTTGAACTCGATCTTGGCATCCCCCCGCTCATCGAACTGATAGACTTGCTCGACCGAGCGGCTTGCTTCCTGCGCACGCGCGAGACCGGGAACAAGCAGTAGAACCCCAAATCCGAGTAAGACCCGACAACTCGTCCTGCTCCTAAGTCGATCCGTTTTCAAATCATTGCTCCTCGTTACTATTTTCCTGTGCATTATTACCAGTTCCAGCAACCCGGAAAGAACTAATGATCTGCTGGATGACTGGCTGGTTTCGTTGAATGTGTCCTTTGGCGGCCCCCACAAACATCCCCACGACGCCTTGTTGTGTGGGCTCGAACATCCCCACCCATTCTGTCGAACCATTACGGTAGGAAGTAGTTCCGGTATACACGATCATATTACCTTTTGGTTGCTGACTGGCGATTCGCACAGTGCCGCCAGCGACTTTAGCGACGCCTTTTTTAGCTACCTGCATCGCCTCAGCCGGCGTGGCCAGGGTTGGAAAATGAAACACGTTCACAGCGACTGAGGTCTGCGCATCCTGCGCCGTAAAAATCATGCCTGGAATGGGCCCGTTCTCCACGCGCGACCACGATTCCGGCACATCCACGGCCACAGAGTTATTAATGCCCACCCAGCGATAATAACCCTGCGCCACCTGGGCGTTAGGAGTGGCGTCGTGCCTGGCTGATCCCGCATTTTGCGCATACGAAGCGGCGGTATGCGCGCTTCTTTGCGCCAGAATGTTCTTGATCTTCTCGATATCGATCTCCGGCAACTCTGGCGCATGCATCCCCTGCTGCTGATAAGCTTTCACGTTGTAAACGATATAGGATTGGTTGTTCTTCTTGATCATCTCCATTTCCATCTCAGCCAGCTGAACTGCTTTCTCGAATGGCACCACCGGCGTGTCCTCACTTAGACCAAGTGCCTTTAACGAGCCCTGAACGCTCTTTGGCGTGATAGCTGTGCACTCGATCGGAATAGATTGTTGCCCGGCTGAGACGATGGTGAAAGCATGTCCCGGGATAAAAATCACATCCGTTTCACAACCGAGATGTTCCATGGCCGAAGCCCAGAGGAGGGCGAGCTCGACGCATAATCCCTCGTTAGTGATGATGACGTCACGAGGCATCCGCACCGTTTGCACATAGGTATTGACGTCACCTACCTTGGTAGGAACTCCTTCAGCGCTGGTATAACGCATGCCTGTCTCGCACATGTAGTCATACATGGCTTTCATGGTCTGGACCAACTCCTTGCCTCCTTCAATTCCCGCCAGAGTTCCACCGGTCCGCTTGGTCACTTCGGCGACAAACTCCTTAACTACCGGATCGTTCGGCGTCACCATGGCCACGGCAAACTCCGCCGTGGAATGTAAATCGTAGAAATCGGCGACTTCGTTCTCCGGAAGATCGCAGTACTCGATCTCGTTAACTCCGCGAAAAATGATGTTGTTCCGAAGGATCTCCTCTTTCACGTCTCCCGCTTTGTCAGCCCAGCGGATCTTTGTTTCCAGGGTTGCGTTGGTCCGATTCGTCAGGGACGTCACCTTGGAAGGCAACTGCGGGTAATAGAGTGAGACCAGCGTCTGCCCGGCGGGAACTTCGGATTGTGTCGCCGGCGTCGTCCACGAGACGTAATCGGGAATCTGGTAACTGACGGAAAGATCATGCACCGGCGCGGTGCCATCGTTGCGGAAAACGATCTTGCTCAGAAAAAAGCGCCCGTTTTCAGCAGCCGGATCGCTGTAAATTTTGTAGCCGAAAGTCATGATGGACTTGCGAACGACTGGATCTTCCCACACCAGCTTGCCGGCGCCGCCGCCTTTGAATGCGAACATGCCGAGACAGCTCAGACCAGCGAGTCCGAGGAGGGCTGCAAAGAACAGAATTAATTTTCTCATAGGCGAGTTGGAGCGTTTCTGTGAACCAAAATTCCCCCTTGCTGTCACGCCAAATCTCACCGGGAGAGAAGTTGACGCCCTAGCCGGGCCCGCTGCCTATGAAACGACCGTGCGCCCGAGGCTGGCGCGGTGTTTTATCTCCTGCAGCTACTGCCACCCGAACAAAGAGATGCCGGCGCGCTCAGCCGCTTCTTTTAGAGAGTCCTTATCCAGCAACATCGTTCGCGCTGCTTCGACCGCGACCACCCGAATCTTTGCGGCGGCAGCGACCTCGATTGTATCGGGGCCAATCACGGGAACATCGAAGCGCATGTCCTGGTCGGACTTGGCTCGTTTAATGACCACAGCGCCATCGCGGCCGAGCGCCCCACCTCGCCGCATCGCCTCGTTGGTTCCTTCGAACGCTTCCACGGCCAGCACGGTCCCGTTCTTCACAACGATAGTTTGGCCGATATCAAGCGACACCACTTGCCGCGCGATCTCGAAGCCGAATTTCACATCTGCCTCTTCGCGGCGCGCGAGTTGGGGGCCGGCGATTCTCCCGGCTGGCGCGAGCAAGTGTTCGAGGAAAGTCGTTGCCGGTAACAAAGTGATACCGGCCGTCGTTAGCTCATCAGCGATCGCGCTGAAGATCGATTCCGCGTTGCGCCGTTTTAGCTTCGCGAGCAACAAAAGCGCGCGCCAGTCCGGGCGCAGATCGAATAGATTCCGCGGCGCGATTTGCCCCGCCATGATCGCGTGTTCGTAGCCACGCAATGTCGAGAGCATGCGGCCAAGCTGACCTACGCGCAGCCAGCAAATTTCATCAACTAACTGGGCGAGCTTCGGATCGGTTTCCCCAGTGAAAGCGACCGCAGCGATCTTTCTTACTCCGGCCGCACGCGCACTTGCGGCGAGCAACTGCGGATAAACGCCATTGCCGGCAATGATGGCAAGCTGATCAAGCGGCTCGATAGCAGCGAAGGCGGCGTCTGACACAAACGCCCTACAGTATCATTGCTGGCGGCGGCGTTTCACGTGCAATTGCGCCAGCGCCTTTTGCAACGAGGCCTGAATGGCCGCGACTTCTTCCGCGCTGTGATCTTCCTTCATCGCCGCCTGCGCCCGCGCCACGGCCTGTTCCGCGGCGGATTCATCGATACGCTCTGCTTCCAGCGCCACGTCGGTCAGCACCGAGACACGTTCCGGCGTGATCTCAATGAAACCTTCGCCCACCGCAAGCGAGCTGGCGCGGCCGTTTTTAACGACTCGCAGCTCACCAGGCTTCAACACAGTTAACAACGGCACGTGATTCGGATAAACGCCCAACTCACCTTCCGAACCGGGCAAGGTGACCATCTCCACGTCCTCCGAGTACGCGGTTGTCTCTGGCGTGACAATCTCCAGGCGAAGGGTGGCCATTAACCCTCCTGAATCTGATCGATGGCGCCCTTCATGTAGAAATTCGTTTCGGGCACGTCATCGTGTTTGCCATCGAGGATTTCTTTAAATCCGCGCACGGTTTCCGCGACGGGCACGTACTGGCCTTTGTGGCCGGTGAAAACTTCGGCGACATGGAAGGGCTGCGATAAGAAGCGCTGAATCTTGCGCGCGCGATACACGGTCAGCTTGTCCTCGGGCGACAGCTCGTCCATCCCAAGGATGGCGATGATGTCCTGCAAATCCTTGTAGCGCTGGAGCACGCGCTGCACGCCGCGGGCGACGTTGTAATGCTCTTCGCCGACCACTTCAGGCGCGAGCGCTTTGGAGGTCGAAGCCAGCGGATCGACCGCGGGATAAATTCCAAGCTCAGCAATCGAGCGCTCGAGCACGATCGTGGAATCGAGGTGCGCGAAGGTGTTCGCCGGCGCTGGATCGGTCAGATCGTCCGCCGGAACGTAAACAGCCTGGACGGAAGTAATCGAGCCGTTTTTGGTGGAGGTGATTCGTTCCTGCAAGTCGCCCATCTCGGCCGCGAGAGTGGGCTGGTAACCGACGGCACTCGGGGTGCGGCCAAGCAGCGCCGAGACTTCCGAGCCCGCCTGCGAGAAGCGAAAGATGTTGTCGATGAACAGGAGCACGTCCTGTTTTTTTTCGTCGCGGAAATATTCGGTCATGGCCAGCGCGGAGAGCGCGACGCGCAAACGCGCGCCCGGCGGCTCATTCATCTGGCCGTAAACGAGCGCGACTTTCGATTTACTCAAATCCTTCTGGTCGATGACGCCGGCTTCGCTCATTTCGACGTAGAGATCGTTTCCTTCGCGAGTACGCTCACCCACTCCGCCGAAGACGGAAAAGCCGCCGTGACCTTTCGCGATGTTGTTGATCAGCTCGAGAATGACGACCGTCTTGCCCACGCCGGCGCCGCCGAATGCGCCCACTTTCCCGCCCTTGGTGAATGGACAAATGAGATCGATGACTTTGATGCCGGTTTCGAGCACGGAGGCTGTGACGTCCTGGTCTGTAAGTGACGGAGCAGGCCGGTGGATGGGATAGCGTTTGGTGAATTCCACCGGGCCGCGGTTATCGACCGGCTCGCCGGTGACGTTAAAGACGCGGCCGAGTGTTCCCTCGCCCACCGGCACGGTGATGGGGCCGCCAGTGTCGTTCACTTTCATGCCGCGCTTCAATCCTTCGGTGGATGACATAGCGATGGAGCGGACCCAGTTTTCGCCGAGGTGCTGTTGCACTTCGAGAGTAAGCTTCGTGGGATTGCCGTTGACTTCGTACTCGATCTCCAGCGCGTTATAGATGCGCGGAAGTTGCGCGGTGTCGCCAAACTCCACGTCTACAACCGGACCGATCACCTGCACGATGTTACCTGTATTCATAGCGAGAAAAGACGCTGGGCGGCGCTGCCGCTCCGAAAGCGAGGCGCTAAAATAGCGACAGAGCGCCAGGGAACAAGCGGAAATCTCCGGGCGCTGTCCCATCCATCAATCGCACGGACACCACGTCAGCCGCGCGCTGGTGCCCCTGATGAGCGACGGTGGCGGCGGGTAGATGCCGGAGAGTCGGAAGAGAGCCGCATTTTCCTCCCGCCCTCAGCCACGATCAAGTGACAGAACGGAACATCCATTGATGCTTGAGATAGGCACGGAGGGCGCTGGAAAGCGCCTGGACACCTCCCTCTTTCGTCATTCCGAGCGGAGCAGAGCGTAGTCGAGGAATCTCTAGCTCTTTCTACAAAGGCAAATTACGGCTGCCGCGGTATCAACTTTCGTTTCCCAGCGGCGGCTCACCCGAGCTCGATGCGCGCAGCCAAGTGAAGATTTTTTGATCATTTTTCAGAAAACGGTTGACGATTTCGCCGCATTGTGGGCATTATGAAAATTATAGATAAGCCACATAATTCGTACATGAAACATCATCGCCTCCTCGTTACCCTCGCCCTCGCCGCCGCCGCTCTCACAGCTGGCTCTGCGCGCGCCGCCGTCACCACGCTGACTTACCAGCCCAGCCCGGTCGACCTCTACGACCTCGACCATCACATGGTCTACACCTGGCGCCTGGATAACCTCACCGTCGATCCGAACACGATCGCCGGTGCATCGTTGACCTTCAACAACATCCGCAACTGGGATTCAAGCACCAACGTTCTGCACCTGCACCTGCTGGACACGGCCGTTTACTCGGGCGTGCATTCCTTCGAGGACGTGGACCAGACGCAAGTGCCGGTGGTCGACCTGACGGACGATTTCGCCAATACGCGTTACCACAACAGCACCGGCTGGCTCGTGGCCAACGGCACCCGTGACACGCTGCTCGGCAACCCGTCGTTCGGCACCAGCGGCACCAATTACACCATCAACTTCACCTCGGCCGAGCTGGCTGCGCTGCAATCCTACATCGCGAGCGGCCACGACCTCGCCTTCGGCATGGACCCGGATTGCCATTTCTATAACAATGGCATCACCTTCTCCATCGACAGCTCCCCGGTGCCGGAGATGAGCGCCACGCTGCCGATCATCGCGCTGCTCGCTGCCGCGGGAATGGTCGAGCTCCGTCGCCGTCGTCGCGTCGCCGCAGTTGTCGCGATCAAGTAATCACGTCAAACACTGCTGGCAGACGGCCGCCTCGGGTGAGGCGGCCGTTTTGTTTTTATGTGGTTTGGGACGACACGGAGGTCGTCCCTCCAGAACAACCTTAGCTTACCGGATCAACTTCTGGAAACGCGCGTCGCTCCGGAGCCCGTCCCATTCCCAGCGATAACGCAGATCATTCAGCGTGATGCTGTAATCGACGCTATCCACCGCGCCCGGCGTCTCGAGCAGCCGCTGGATCAATGGAATAGCGAGATCGTTTTCCCCCACCCGCGCATAAATGAGGGCAAGACAGCAATTCATGATGACGCCGTCGTTTGCGTCCTTCGACTCCGGTTTCAACTCTACCGCGCGGCAGCCTTCGCGCACCGCTTCATCTCGCCGGCCCATGAACGCGTAAAGCAGCCCGAGATTGGCGTGGCGATCAGCAGCCTCGGGCGCCGCTTCCAGCGCCTTTTCGAGGTCCGCGGCTGCGCTGGCGAAGTTCGTCTGCGCGGTCGCGCCATCGTTCGCCGCCAGAGCTGCCACGCCAATGAGAAAACTCTTCGGCTGAAATCCGCCATTCAGGTAAGAGAGCTCGCTCAACCCTGAATCGCTTACCACTTCCGCCGCGCCTGCGAAGTCGCGGTCGAGCATCGCAGTGTCCCAGCGGCAACTGGTCACGGCGCCGTCGGGATCGATCCCGGCCGGGATTTGCGCCAGCATCGCCTTGAGCGTGCTCGTGTCGCCTTTCCACATGAAATCGACGTAGCCGGATTGGATTTTCCCGACGATGGAATCTGGCGCCAAAGNNCCGCCGCTTCGGGCCAGCGCCGCATGCTCGTCTGGGTGAAGAGCAGATTGCGCACGATGTTTGGATTCTGCGGATCGATCTTCTCCACGCGCTCGAATTCCACCAGAGATTCCGGCCACCTTCCCTGGCGCCGCCGGATCGCCGCGACCAGCAGGCCGAT
Organism: Chthoniobacterales bacterium; assembly: GCA_003244125.1. Next base: position 4,665 of record QHBL01000054.1, on the reverse strand, counting down.
GCCGGCATCGTTCGGCAGAAGTTGCTGCGCTCTGGCGAACTCAGCCAACGCGCGTTCGTAGTCGCCATCAATCCAGTAAAAGCATTGGCCGAGTGCGATGTGGCCTTCAGCGAGATTTGGCTGCAATCGCAACGCGATCTCCGCTTCGGCGCGCGCCTTTGTTTTGCGCGATTCGATTGGCTCGTAAAAATGGAGGATGTGCGCGCAGATCGAGCCGAGCCGCGCATGCGCCAGCGCGAAATCGGGATCGAGCCTCACCGCTTCGGAATACAAATCCTCCGCCCGCTGAAAATCCTGGAGCAAAGTATCCGGGCCTTCTTCGATGGGAATGGCGCGCAGATACAACGTCCAGGCGTCGGCGTTCTTCGTTGGCTTGCGTTCGATGCGCGCTTTTTCCTCAGGCGTGAGTGACGCCCGCAAGGCTTCCGCGATTTCGCCCGCCAGCTCGCCCTCGAGGCCGAGTGAATCGGCCAGCGTGCGATCATAACGATTCGCCCAAATGTGGCGATCAGTGCGCGCGTCGATGAGTTGCACATTAACCGCAACACGATCGCCCGAGCGCCGGACGCTGCCTTCGAGAAGATTCGCCACGCCGAGCGCTTTTCCGATCTCGCGAGAATCACGGGCGCGTCCGCGATACCTCAGCACGCTGTTGCGGCTGATGACGCGCAGGTCTTTGATCCGGGCAAGATTGGTCAGCACATCGTCCTGGATTCCATCGGCGAAAAACGCGTTTTCTTTGTCGTCGCTCAGGTTCTCGAATGGCAGGACGGCGACGCCTTTCTCATCGAGTGATTGCGGCAACGGGCGCGGCTTTTGGTGGAGGCGCCAAAATGCGGCGGCACTCAAAGCGGCAACCAGGAGAACGGCGATGGCCACATTGCGGAATCTCGCGCGTTTTACTCGCGCCGAAGCCGCGCGTTCGTGCGCGAGTTTTTCCGGCACCGCCGGATTGCCTGCGTCGCTCGTGTAAAGATTCACGAGCCGGATGCTGGCGCCGTGCTTCACCGTCACTTCGCCCAGATCGTGCAGACACCCGCGCCAGCGCTCGTCACTCTCGATATCTTCGGCCACGTGTTTGCTCAGCAAAATGTGACCGGCATCGCCGCAATCCATTACCCGCTGCGCGATGTTGATACCGGCGCCGGCGATATTGGCGCGCTCACTCATATCGGTGACCTGCTGCACTGGACCGCTGTGAATGCCCATGCGCAGTCGCAGCGTCGGGTGTTCGCGCAAGGCGCGCCCGATCTCGAGCGCGCATTCCGCCGGCGCTTCCGGGCTGTTGCGAAAAATCAGCGCCACGCCATCACCGGTGGGCAATCGCAACAGCGCACCATTAGCCTCAGCCGCGCGATATTGCCCGGTCTCGCGAACGATGCGATTCAAGTCCTCCAGAAGCGCGGCCTGCGCGTTGAGCGACGTCTTGGAATAGCCGATAATGTCGATGAACAAGACGTGCGCGATCTCCAGCCTCCGATCGCGATTCGGCTCAGCGCACACGGCGAGTAGTTCTACCCCGCGTTTTGCTCGCGCGCCAAAAAAACTAAGACACCGTCTCGCCTGAAGCGATGATTACGGCACCGGTCCCGGCGATGATTCCGTTCCGGGAATCGGCGTCGGCTCGGGTAAATCGAGCGGCAACGGCTCCGGAGGCGCGATGAGCCGCGGGTCGTTAGAATCGAGACGGAACTTCGGAATGCGGCTGGTGGCGGTGGAAGGCGGCGGCGCGGTCGCGGCCGCGATGAGCGCAGCCGACGCCACGTGAATGTCCTCGCTCGCCACGTAGCCCTGCTCGCCATTGAGCAACTTCACTTTGGAATACCCAAACGACGGACGGATCAGCGTGACCAAAGTATCCTGCGGAAGTTTCTGGTCGGGGCCATTCCCTTGCAGCGGCCCGTAGTGATAGAACGGCGCTTCCGTTGCGCTGACGGCGAAATATTTTCCGTTGTTAGCTCCGGCTGCGGCCGTGTTCGAGTCTGTCGTCGAGCAGGCTCCGAGCAGCCCGGCCACGAGCAGAGACGCCACAAATCCGCGTGAGCACATCATATTTTCGTAAGCTAATCCCGTTCCTCACGCGAATTTACTTATAAGAATAGATCAGGCAAAAATTCGTCGCCGCGCCTTCCGCCAGGTCCACGGCCACGAAGTATTGGCCGCTATCTGCTGGCGAGAACCCGGCTGCGGCGCGTTCGCCCGCTTGATAATGCTCCGTCGGCACAAGCTTGCCTGCTTCATCGTAAACATTGACCTCGATCTTCTTGCCCGCGTCCGCGTCCGCTGTTCCCACCGCAAACCAATACTGATTTCCGGCGAAAAGATTCACCGCGATGAGCGCGTGATCCTGCGGCTTCACCGTTCCGCACCAATGTCCATCGCGCAGTTTGAACCCGTCATTGGTGAACGCGCCGGCGACATCGAGCGCATTCTTCCGCGCGTTCACCTCCGCGTCAGTGTCAGCCAACGCTAGAACTGAGCTGGAGAGAAGCGCGACAATGAGTACGGTCGTCCCGAGCGCCATCCGCAGGATCCCGTTAGGCAATGGTTTCATCGCGCCTCGGTCTTATGCTGAATCTGCTGCATCAGATCGCTCACCACACCGTTCACCTTTTTCACATCTTCCACTCCAGGCGATTGACCCGGTGGAAATGTCACCAGCTTTTCTAAGGTCGAGAGCTGGTCGTTCACTGATTTTACCAATGGATCGCTGCGCAATTCTGGCGAGACATCGTTGAGCTTGGCATGGATGAAATTTACCAACGCTGGTTGCCGCAAAAGTCTGGCCGAGCGCTCATCGTAGTTCGCTGCCACCGATCCGCTCACTACCTGCGTGCCGCGAATCCATCCGCCGATGCTCACGAGGATAACGAGGTCCTGGTCGCTGTGCGATTGCATGGAGTTCTTTACTTCGTTCTGCGTCGCTTCCAGCTCTTCCTGCAACGAATCCCACTGGTTCGTCTCCGCGAAATCATTGATCGAATTACCGCGGCTGAGCACGTTCTGGCTTACACCCAGGGCTTTGGCCAGTTTGATGACATCAGTGCCGATATTCTTCACCTGCTGGCTGTCCTGCGCTTCGACTGCGATGAACCCGTCCGCGATGAGGCCGCCAAGATTAAGCGCGATCTGCGCCCGGTTCTTATAGGTCGTCGGAATCGGCGCGCGATAGGCGCCGGTCCAGTTCGGCTTGCCGGGCTTCTGCAATGCGGCGAACAGCTCGCCGGGTGTAGGGATGGTGATGGCGTCGGTGCGGGCGGCGTTCGCCAGTTGCTCCGGCGCCAGGTGGCGGGGCTCCGCGCCAACAAGCGCACCGGCGATACCGGAAAGCAAAAGCAACAAAGTTCGTCTGCAAACGAACATCAGCGCGCAGCGTACTAACGTCGCGGAAGAATGCCAGCGGGAATTCTCCCGGCTCGCGAGCGTTTGCCGCGCGTACAGAGTAAGGGCGCGATTTGTCCCGAATCGCGCCCTTTTCTCTGACCCCTACGCTGTTGCTGTCTCGAGCATCGGCAGCATCGGCGCCGGCTCGGGATAGGGCACAGCAATTCCCTCGAAATGCGAGCGGATGCTGCGCAACTCAGAATTGACAAAAGCATCGACAAAGCGGAACCGCCGGTCGAGCCACGCGAAAAACTTGTTCTTGATCTCGTAATGCACCGCCAGCGTGATCTCGCTGCAGTTCGTGCGCACTTCGTCGAAATGCACAATGCCCATCACTTCGATATTCCCGCCTACTGATTCGAAGGCGACTTCATCGGTCGAGTTACCATCGACGGCGAGCAGGACCGTCTGCGCTTCAAAGCCAAGCGGGCCGCGGAAGCAAAAGTCCACCGTTTTCGATGAAGTCACGGTCGCTTTGGTGACCATGAGAAATTGCCGGCGATAGGAATGAATGCTGGCCAGGCGAGCTTTGCAATCGGCCAGGGATTGAGCCATGTGGAGAGTTTTTTGTAGGAGCATGTGTGGGATTGGGTTCGGTGGCTCGGGCTTTAGCAATCGAGATGCCAGCGACTTACACGAGGGAAACTCGTGCACGAGAACGGCCACACGTGTCGCTGTCGCAACACTAGTGTTCATTTGCGATACACCTACTTGCGGTGAGGACTCTTAGGCCACCGCTCGTGCCAAAAGCGCCAGCGTCTCTGCCATCGAGAGGAAAATTTTGGCGCCGTCGTGGCTGCCAAGCCGCGCATCACAGGCTCGATCCGGGTGCGGCATCAAACCGAAGACGTTGCCCGTGCGATTGCAAACGCCAGCGATGTCCTCGACCGAGCCATTGGGATTGGCCGCTGGCATGAGGGCGCCGTTCTCGTCGCAATAACGAAGGATGACCTGGTCTTGTTCGTTGAGCTCGTGCAACGTCTCAGCGTCGGCAAAATAACACCCCTCGCCATGCGCGATGGGCAAGCGCAACACCGTGCCCTCAGCCCAGCCGTGCGTGAAGGCAGAGTCGGCTGTTTCCACCCGCACCGGCACGAGGTCGCAAACGAATCGCAGTCCGCGGTTGCGCACGAGAGCGCCTGGCAGCAGGCCCGCTTCGCAGAGAACCTGGAAACCATTGCACGTTCCGATAATCAGCCGACCCTCTTTCGCCGCGCGCACCACTTCCCGCATGATCGGCGAAAAGCGCGCGATCGCGCCGCAGCGCAGATAATCGCCGTA
>QHBL01000216.1 GCA_003244125.1 Chthoniobacterales bacterium | reverse complement strand
CGTCGAAGACGATCGAGCGGGTCATGAGCGAGCTGGGGTGGGAGTTCATCCAGATATATGGGCTCACCGAGACGGCGCCGGTCGTTTCGGTCAATTTACCCGATCCACTTCCGGAGCGGCCCGATGTTGTGGTGCAGCCGCTTTATCGGCCTGGTTCGGTAGGTAAGATGGCGGCGGGTATTGCGGCCGAGATTCGCGATCCCGATGATGATGAGAAGAAGCTAACGATCTACGACACAGGCATGCTCTGGCTGCGCGGCCCAAACATTTTCGAAGGCTACCTCAAAGACCCGAAACGCACTGCTGAAGTGCTGCGCAACGGCTGGCTCAAGACCGGCGACATTGGCCGTCTCGACGAGGATGGCTTTCTCTACATCGAAGGGCGACTCTCGCGCTTTTCCAAGATCGGCGGCGAAATGGTGCCGCACGAAGTCGTTGAGCAAAAGATCATTCATGCGCTCGGGCTCGAGGGTAGTGAGCGGCGGATCGCGGTGTGCGGCACTCCCGATGAGAGTAAAGGCGAAGCATTGCTCCTGCTTACGGCTGAGCCAATCCAGATCGACGCGCTTCGAACGAAGCTGCACGAAACTGGCGTGCCCAATCTCTGGATTCCGAAGCGCGCGGTAAAGGTGGAACAAATCCCAGTGCTTGCTTCGGGCAAGCTCGATCTGAAAGCCTGTCAGGAGATAGCTCGCGGCGATAGCAGCCTCGCACAAGACTAGCTCTGGCTAAGTCGGGTGCGCTCCGGCATTCTCCTTATTCTGTCAGCCGGCCTCGCGCTTGCCCAGCTGAATGAATCCAGCTCCCTGCGCGAAGTTGAGTTCGACACGCTTTCTCAGCGCGATCCCAATCCACTCGGCGAACAGGCACTGGCGATCAGCCCTGAGCTATGGAAGCACGCCGAAACTGAGCATTTCATCTATCACTTCATTCATAATCATGTTGCCACTCCCGTTTCGGTCGAAGCGGAGTTCCACTATCGAGTTGTGGCCAAGGAACTGGAGCGTGACGCCTTAACTACTGAAACCAAGGCGCACATCTATATCTTCGAGCAGCCGGAAGATTGGCGGCAGTTTCAAAGCTACGGCCGATTGGAGTCGTGGACCGGCGGTATTCACTCCATGGGCAGTCTCTTTGTCCAACGCAATCCGAGATACAAGTTTTCTTCGAACGCGCTCGGCCACGAGATTGTTCACCTCGTTCTCCATCGCTTGTATTCGGAAGGAATACCTTGCTGGCTGAACGAAGGACTGGCGCAATATATTTCCAAGAACGCGCATGCCAGTCACCAGCGGGCCCGCGGCTACATCGCCAAACCGCACTCGGAGGCGATCGCCACGGATGAGCTACTGCCGCTTGCTAAACTGCTCGCCGCGACCTATCCACCGAGTGATAAGGTAACTACCTTCTACGACGAGTCGGAGCGACTAGTTCGCTTTCTCGCCATCACCGACAAACCCAGCTTCCTTACCCTGCTCGACGCACTTGGCCATCATCAACCGTTTGAGCTCGCGCTGGGTCGCACCTACGCCGGCAAGTTTCCTACTACCGCTGTACTCGAGCGCGAGTTCCGCGACTACTCTGCTAAAAACTACGGCACAACCCTGCAACAAACGAGCGAATAGCATGTAGCCGTCGCCCTGCGGGCGATGCGAGAACGTACTTTGCTACGGATCGCGCGTTGCGATGTGTTATCCCTCGTTTCCCACAGCGAAACGGCTAGTCCAGCCAGTCTAACTCGGCGAGAACGGCGCGAAATTGTTCGTCATCGGCTGAGAGCGCCGGGAGCCATTCGCCGATGAGCGCGCGTTTCCACCACGCCCGCTCGCCCAGAGGAGCGAAGTAGTAACGGTAAAGTCGCGCCCGAATGTAATGCGGCGGCTTTTCCGGAAAGGGATTGCCGGCGAGCAGTGAGAGCGTGCCGGCATCATTGTGAAGCAATCTCCAGACAAAGTGCAGTGTCCATGGATACTCCGCCGGTGAAGACATGGCAGCGAACCAGATTTGCCAGTCGATCCGCGGCTGATAGGGCGCGACGAAAGGCGGTCGGCGATCAGGATCACCCGGCTTGGCCTTAAACTCATACGGCTTCCACCTCGTTTCCGCGGTGATGACAGCGTCGTCTGTTCCTTCGAAGATAATCTCGTCGCGCTCCTTACCTACCGCGCCGAATGCCCCGTAGGTATTAACCAGATCGAACGGATCGAACGAGGCGTTCATGAGCTGTCGATTAGAAAGAAGGTTCGTCACCGGCGCGACGCTGAGCCATGCGATGAGAATAGCTAACGCAACTGTCAGACTTAACTGCACATGCGAAACTTCCGTGGCAGGAGCATCGGCTCGTCGAATGAGCGCTTTAGGCAGAACCCGGCGCCAGAAGCTATCATCAAAGCAGGCGAGCAATGGCACGATCGTGACATAGTTCAGGAACGAAAGATTGCCGCTGATGATGAGAAACAGTTGGAAGCTAACGAGAAATAGCCCCGCAATGTGGCGCACGCGACGTGGTCCGAAAGAGGACCACGGGACAACGAGCTCGACGAGATGATTGAACGCGGTGCCGAGCTTGTGAAACCAGTGCGGCGCGAAATGCAGGTAGCGACTGAGTGGATTCGGGATCGGCTGCGTCTCGTAGTGGTAATAGAGGCAGGTGAGATCGCGCCAGCATGAATCGCCCCGCAGTTTGATGAGACCGGCGCCGAGCATGATGCGAAAGCCGAGCCAGCGAAACAGCCAGATGACCAGAATTGAAGGAGCGCGTTTCGAAAATGGCCGGCCATCGAGCGAAGGACAAAGGAAGATGGCGAGAAAGCCGGTCTCGAGCGTCTGCGTTTCCCAACCGTAGCCATACCAGATTTGGCCGATGTGGACGATGGACATGTACATCGCCCAGAGAACAGCCATAATGACGGCATTGGCATAGCCGGCGAGAACGACTAACGAGATACAGAATCCGAGCGAGGAGAAGATAACTAAGGCTGTATCGCTGAGACCGAACCAGAAGAGAGTCGGAACGTGCAGGGCTGCGGCGACGCGCGAGCCGAAATGCGTTTGCAGGAGCGGCAAATACTGCTCCGCGGGCGTGAGTCCATGCTGGCCAATGAGCGGAACCAGCTGATTCACCGCCACGAGAAAGGCGATGGCATAGACGAAGCCAAGCAGGCGCAAGATGACAAACCGTGTAAGTCGATAATCGGCGCCGCCGGCGAGGAGATTTCGCATTATCTACGTTCGCCGCGCTGCCCCGTTATTGCAGACCGACGCGGTTCAGAATCGCGACGAAACCGGGATTTGATCGAAGCGAGTTCCAGCGAGGATCAACCTTCAAGAGAGTCACCCAGACGTCTCGGTCGTCGCAGGCTTTGTTCAACCAGGAGATCGCTTGATTTTGATCGTCGAGCGCGTTCGACACCAGTGCGATGCTGGCTGGCGGAATGTAGTGGGAGGAGGTTTTTAGCTCCTCGAGAATTGCGCGAGCCTCCGCCTTGCCCCCACTCATCGCCTCAGCGTATCCGATCGAAGCAATCGCTTCCGAATTGCCGTGCGACAAATCTCTTGCCGCAGTGAACTCGGTAATCGCGTCGGAGTATTTTCGTTGATCAGTGTACGCTTTTCCGAGTTGCAAGTGCGTCACCCAAAAATTCTGATCGAGATCTAGCAGCGTTCGCAATTTAGCGACTGCCTGATTGTCGCGGCCGGCGTGAAGAAGCATCATCCCTTCCAGCGCTCGGTAGAGAAGAAAGACGGGATCCAATTCCCTGGCCCGCTCGATTTCGGCGAGGGCTTCGTCGTGGCGCCCGATGTCTGAGAGGAGGTGCGCGAGAGCGAAGTGAGCATGGGCGGAATTACTATTAAGTGCGATAGCTCTTCTGGCTTCTTTTTCTCCCCCGGCCCAATCCCATTGGTACCAGATGAGACAAAAAGAAAGTGAAGCATGCGCTTCGGCAAGGAGCGGATCAATTTCCAGCGCTTTTTCTGCCGCCGCTTTCGCCTGGGGCAGGCATTCCTTTGAAGGAATGTTGGCGTTGATGGAAAGCGATCGATTTGCCTCGGCCAGCCCAAAATACGCCAGCGCGTATTTCGGGTCCGCTGCAATCGCCTGCTGAAAAGATTCGATGCTCTTTCTAATGTCCGGTGGCGTGAGCTTGCTCCATTGATAACGGCCGGTGAGATAAAGTTGATAGGCTGAGAGATTGTTCGTGTAGCGTTTGGTCAGACGCTGTTGCTCCTCGCCGCTGAGTCGCAGATTCAAAGCATCAGCTACTTTTTGCGAGATTGAATCCTGCACCGAAAAGACATCGGTAAACTTCTCATCAAATGTGTTCGCCCATAGCGACGCGCCGTCGGCGACGTTAATCAAACGCGCGGTCACCCGAATGCGATCGCCCACACGCTCGACGTTGCCCTCAAGAATGGAACCGACCTGAAGCTCGCGGCCGGCGGCGACGGAATCCTGCTCGAGCCCGCTGAATTTGCGCACCGCATTGAGAGAGGAGACGATGATCTTATTGCTGTTGCTGAGCTTGGTGATGAGCGTATCGGCCATGCCTAGCTCGAGCACCTGATCGCGATTCTCCGGCAGCAATGGTTTGAATGGGAGAACAGCGATGCGTCTGGCGGCAGCGCTACTGCCCCTGCTCTTCTGTAGTTGGTGCTGGCGTAAAAAGAAGAAGGAAGTTGCGACTACGACAAGTGCGACGGCGATTAACGTTGCGATACCACCAATCCTCTTGCCCAAACTAACGACGTTTTGCTTTTGCAGTTTTTGCGGCGGCGCGGGGTTTCCCACTTCGTCATCATAGAAGCTAACGAGGTCCAGCTTATCGCCATGCTTGACCTCGCATTGCCCAAGCGAGTGCAGGTGCGGTTTCCAGGCGGCATAGTGAGCGAGATCGTCCGCGACGCGTTTGGAAAGCAGGATGTGGCCGGCATCGCCGCAGTCCATCACACGTTGGGCGATATTGATTCCAGCGCCGGCGAGATTCGCCCGCTCGTTGACATCGATGACCTCTTCAACCGGTCCGCTGTGGATGCCCATGCGCAACAGAAGCTGGGGTAAATGCTTCAATTCTCGCGCGATCTCGAGGGCACAACGCAACGGAGCATCCGGCGTGGTGAAAAACGCCAGAGCCATGCCATCGCCGGTAGGCAAGCGCGTGAGTTTGCCTGCCGCTTCGGCCGCGCGCACCTGGGCGGTGTTGCGCACGATTTCATTGAGGCGACGCAAGAGGTCGCTCTGCTCATTGATGAGCAGGCGGGACGCGCCCACGACGTCGAGAAAAAGCACGTGGGCGATCTCAAGCCGCGGATCGGGATGCGCGTGCGCCATAGGCGTTGACGTTTCTACTCGCAAAACGTCCGCTGCTCAATCAATCGGCAATCGAAAATGATTTTGCCAGGGGGGAGAATTGAACTCCCGACCAAGGGCTTA
>QHBL01000297.1 GCA_003244125.1 Chthoniobacterales bacterium | reverse complement strand
CGCGGCGAGAGAAAACCAGCGCCTTTGGCCGCGGCTGGAACGGGCAACCCGTCGCGCGGAGCTTTTGCTTCGGCGCCATTGCTTTTTGTTTTCACCGGCGTCGCTTTCTCTTCACCGCGACCGGGAATTTCTTCGGCCACCGCGCGCTGGACTTGCGGGGGTGGCGCGGTTTTCTGAAAACGGGCGGCGTCTTTTTCGCTCGCTTCGATGTAGCCGAGAATGGCGCCGATGGGATACGTCTCCTTCACCTGCGCGTCGATCTTTGCGATCTCGCCCGCGCATGGCGTGGTGACGCCCATGACGGCTTTGTTCGTCTCGACTTCGATGATTTCCTGATCAGCGGCGACCTTTTCGCCCGGCTGCACTTTAATCGTGACGATGGTGGCTTCGGCAATCGATTCGCCGAGCTGCGGCATGATGATAGGGACTTGCGACATATTTTCAGGAAAAATGCTGAACGCGTGTCATCCCGAGCGGAGCGCGGGACCTCACAACAGGTTTAGAACGCTTGAGAGGTCCTTCGCTTTGCTCAGGATGACAGCGCGCGCACGTTGCTTTCATTCGCGGAGTAGCTGTCGCGCTTTGCTCGCGATCACTTTGCTGCTGGGGCGGTGCGCGGACCAGAGGTTCGGGTGATAGGGAATGGGCGTATCTTTTGCGTTCACGCGCGCGGGTGCGGCATCGAGCAGGTGAAAGCCTTCACTCGCGACCCGCGCGATGACTTCGGCCGTGACTCCGCCCCAGGGAAACGCTTCGCCCACCGCGAGCAGCCGGCCGGTGCGCGCCACAGAAGCGAGCACGGTGGAAGTGTCGAGCGGTTTCACCGTTCGCAAATCAACCACTTCGATTTCAAATCCTTCACCGGCGAGTTCCTCAGCGGCCGTGAGCGACTCGTGCAACATCGCGCTGTAGCTCACGATGGTGAGATCGCGTCCGGCACGTGCGATGCGCGCGCGGCCAACGGGCATGCTCTCGCTCGGCAGCGCATCAGCTTTGAGGTGATAGTAGAGATACTTGTGTTCGCAGTAAACGACCGGATCGTCGATTGAGATCGCGTCGATCAACATGGTGTAAGCGTCTTCCACCGTGGCCGGCGTCATCACCACCAGCCCGGGATAGTGCGCGTAGAGCGACTCCATCGATTGGGAATGGAACGGTCCGCTGCCTTTCGTTCCGCCGCCCGGCAGCCGCACAGTGATCGGCACCGGCACGTTGGTGCGCCAGAAATGCGTGCCGGCGTTATTCAAAATCTGGTTCAGCGCGACGCTGGAGAAATCAGCGAACTGCATTTCGACGATGGGCCGCATCCCTTCCAGCGCCGCGCCGATGGCAGTGCCGACCATCGCGTCTTCGCTAATTGGCGTGTTGAGGACGCGGCCGGGAAATTCTTTGGCCAAACCCTTGGTCGCCTTAAATGCGCCGCCGAAACTCCCGCCCACGTCCTGCCCGTAGATGAAAACGCGGGGATCCTCGCGCAGCAGTTTGGCTTGTGCTTCGCGGATGGCTTCCAAATACGTCAGGCTCATTGGAAATCCTCGCTGTAGTCGCGCATGGAGAGGGCGCACCAATCTTCCTCGTCGCCATTCGGCGCCGGCTCGGATTGCGCGCTGGCCACTGCTTCATCGATTTCGCGCAAGGCATCTTCGCGCCAGCGTTGCAGCGTCGCCTTATCGGCCAGGCCGAGTTCGACGATGCAAGCCTCGGCGGATTTCAGGCAATCCTGCGCGAATGGTTCCTTGCGGATGTCGTCGGTGACGTAGGAGAAATCGTCGTGCTCGCCGTGACCAGCCAGGCGCAAAATGGAGGCGACGACGAGCTGCGGCGGACGGCCAGCGCGCGCGCGTTTCACCGCCGTCTCGATCACTTCGAGGCACGCGCTCAGGTTTGTTCCATCCAGCTCATAACCTTCAAAGCCGTAGCCGCGAGCGCGGTCGGCCAGACTGGTGCAGGCGAACTCGCGCTCGTTCGGCGTGGAATAGGCGAAGTGATTATTCGTAGCCACGACCACCAGCGGCACGCGCTCGACCGCCGCGATGTTCAGGCCTTCGTGCGTCGCGCCGGTTTGCATGCCGCCTTCGCCGATCGTCGTTAGCCCCACGAAATCCTTTTCGCCGCGCCAGCGTTTGGCCAAAAGCGAGCCGACGACGACGGAAATCATGGCGCCAAGATGGCTAATCATAGCGAGCTGACCTTCACGCGGTTTCCCGCGATGAATGTTTCCGTCGCGCCCGCGCATCGGGCCCAGCCGCGATCCGAGATAGGTGCGGGCGACGTCCACCAGTGGCTCGCCGAAAGCCGAGCGCCCAGCCTGATCGCGAATGAGCGGGGCAAAGATGTCGCCTTTACGCAAAAACATTCCGCAGGCCGCGCTCACTGCTTCCTGGCCTTTGCCGACGTAAACGCCGCCGGTGATCATGCCGCCCCGGTACATGCTGGCGAGTTTTTCCTCGAACAAACGCGTGAGCAGCATCCAGCGATAAGCCTCGAGATAACGCTCGTGCACTGCTGGTTTCTCCGGCGCCGGTTGTTCCGCTTTTTTTCTCCCTCGTCGCGCCGTTTGCAGCATCGGACGATTTTCCGCTGCAAGACTCATGCGCGCAAAATGAATTTTTCTGTAGCCGTGCGCATTTCACCATCATCGGGGAAGTGAGGAATGACGGTCGTGGTGAACGGGCGATTTGGAGGGACGACCTCCGTGTCGTCCCTAACTCTCGTTCGCAGGCGAGCCGATTCATGAAACCGTGGTTGAGATGGGGACGGGACGGCGCCGGTCCATCCAAGGTTCTGGTGATGTGCGACGGGCGGCTAGAGCAGCTCGAGCTGGGCGCGGTCGGTCGGCGCGTTGACCAGCTCGGCCCCGGCAGGCAATGGAAGCTCGAAGCCGAGCCGCTCGGCCAGGCGCTGGCAGGTCTCGGGCGCGAAACCTTCGAAATGGTTGTTCACGTAAAGGTAAAGCGCGCGGATGTCGGGAAGCTGCCGCTCCATTTTCAACACCCAGTTCTCCAGCGCCGCTTCGCGTTTCCAGAGCAGTTTGCCGTAGCGATGCATGTGTTTGCCGTCACCATCGTACTTGGTCGAGTAATCGCCGAGCAAACGCACATAAAGAAAATCAGTCGTGCACGGCTGGAATTCAAAGGGCGCGAGATTGCGCTCATTCAATGGCGAAGTGTCGGCCCAGACCCAGCAGACCCGAAACTTCTCTAGCAGCCGGATAATCTCCGGCCGATGCCAGCCCGCGTGGCGGAACTCGATGGCAAAACGGAAATCGTGCGGCAATTGCAAAAGAAAAGAGCGGAGAGCGGCTTTGCCCTCCGTCGGTGAAAACGAGGGAGGCAATTGGACGAGCAGGACGTGAAGCTTGGGCGCGAGCGGCTCGATGGCACGGAGGAAGGAATGAAGTTCCTCCGTGCAATCGTGCAGCCGGCACTTATGCGTGATCTCGCGCGGCAATTTGCAGGAGAAACGGAAATGCGCCGGCGTCGCTTCCAGCCAGCGCAGCACCGACTCGGGCGGCGGAGGGGCGTAGAAGGTGGAATCGATCTCGACCGTGGGGAAAAAGCGCGCGTACCAGGCGAGCCACTCGGAAGTGGGAAGCTCGCGCGGGTAGAACACTTCGCGC
>QHBL01000339.1 GCA_003244125.1 Chthoniobacterales bacterium | reverse complement strand
AAGAGAAATTTGAAGCCGGAAATCCGAAATCCGAAACAATGACGAATGACGAAGCTCAAATGACGTAAACCGAGCATTGACGAATCTTGCGAATGTGCGGTTTCGTCATTCAACCATGTCGCGTGCGACTAACCGGGCCCAGACACTCAAGGTGTTGGCGTCACGGATGGCGCCGTCAGCGATCATGCGTCTGATTTCATGCGCTGAAAACTCGCGGCAATCGACGATCGATTCCGCCTGGGTGTGCGCCGGACCTGCCGGCGCACGGCGCACGGGCCGACTCAAAAACAGAAACTCGCGTTCGTCGGTAAAGCCGGGGGAACAAAAAAAGTCGCCGAGGAAAATGGTTTCGCCGCCCGGGGCGAGCTCGTAGCCGGTCTCTTCGCGCAGCTCGCGCAGGGCTACGTCTTTGAAGGAGCCGGTGTCGCAAAGTTCGTCAACCTGACCGGCCGGCATTTCCCAAATGGTCTGGCGAATTGGAATGCGTTCCTGCTTAATCAGGACGAATTTTCCTTCCGCGGTCATCGCGGCGACGACGACGGCGGATTTGCGCCGAACGATTGTCCAGGCGTGGGGTTGGGAACGCGCGGGAGTGATGACGCGTTCGGTGATAACCGACAGGTGATCGTCGCTGAAATGGGTGGTGCTGGAGACCGTGGTCCATTTTGCATCAGTCTGCATCGGGGAGAATAATAACGCGACCGGGGCAAAAGCCAGCGCTGTCATCCCGAGCGAAGAGAGGGACGTCGCAATGTCAGGCAGGACACTCGTGAGGTCCCTTGCTTCGGTCGGGGATGACAAGCTAGGAAGCCTCGCGCACGGCTGTCACCGAGACGTAGTCGGAATCAGGCAGGACGAACTTGCGGACTTCGACTTCGACTTTGTTGATGGCGAATTGTTGCAGCAAGGCAGCGGCCACTTCTTCGCCGATGGTTTCAATAAGTTTGTAATGGTGGCGGCTAACAGTTTCTCGCGCCGTCCTAGCCACGGCGGAGTAGTTGACAGTTCCGGCCAGCTCGTCTTGCTGCGGCGAAGAGCGCGGCCAGAACGTAAGGTTCAATGTGAGCCGTTGCGGCTGGCTCCGCTCATCTGCCGGGACCCCGACGTGCGCCTGTACTTTGAGCTGCTCGATGTGAATGCGCTCGATCACCGCGCGGAATTTGCGCGAAATCGAGCGCCGGAGCGAGGCCAAACCTAGCCGAGACGAAAGCGGAGATCGCGAATGGTTTTGCCGCCGAAGCGTTGCTTGAGCTTTTGCAGAATGCGCGGCTTGGCGATCCGCTCGAGCTCGTAATGCAAGGCCGGTTGGAGCACGCGCACGTAGAGCACGCCATCACGCAAGGCGGCGGGCGCGGAATGCGCGGCGATAAATTCGCCGACGATGGAGAACCAGGCGGCGATGACCTCGTGTTCGCGGAGCCGCTCTTTCAGGCCGAGCTTTTGCATCAGAACCGGGAGCAGCTCGGCGGCGGTCTTGCAGCGATCGGCCGCGCGGACAGGCTGAGGCAGGCCGCGCCATTCAGCGATCACGGCGGCGCGTCGGGCGGGAGTCATGCAGAATGGAGTATTGGAGTGATGGAGTAATGGTCAAGACAGACGTGCACTGACGACTCCGTTACTCCAGTTCAGTACTTCCGTCGCATGTTGCTGGGAAGAATATTCAGCTCGGTGCGGTACTTGGCCACGGTGCGGCGGGCGATGGGGATGCCGCGGTTGCTCAGGATCTCGACGATCTCCTTGTCGCTCAATGGCGCGCTGCCGTCTTCGCTTTTGACGAGGTCTAGGATCGCTTCCTTGACGCTGGTGTTGCTCATCGATTCGCCGCTCGATGTCTGGTAACCGGGCGTGAAAAAATACTTCATCTCGTAAACGCCCTGCGGCGTGGCCATGTATTTGCCGGAGATGGCGCGGCTCACCGTGGTCTCGTGCACACCGACGGCGTCGGCGATTTGCACCATCGTCATCGGCTTCAATTGCGATGAGCCGTGCTCGAAAAACTCACGCTGCCGATCGACAATCTGGTGCGCGATGTTGGAAATGGTCTGCTGGCGCTGGTGGATCGATTTGATGAGGAATTTTCCGCTGCGGATTTTGTCGCGGATATAATCCTTCACTTCGCTGCCGTTGCCATCCTGCGACATGATGTCTTTGTAAGTGTTGGAGATGCGCAGGTGCGGGATTTGTTCGCCGTTAAGGATGACCTGGTATTCGCCGTTGATTTTCTCGACCGTGACATCGGGAACGACATAGTTCTTGGGCGCTTCGGCGAAGACGGCGCCAGGCCGCGGCTCGAGCTGCGCGATGCAATTCGCGCACTTCTGCACCTGCTCGACGGTAATGCCCAGCCGGCGCGCAATCTCGGGAAACCGCCGTTTGCCGAGATCCTGCATGTGATCGGAAATGATTCTGTACTCGAGACCGTTTTGTTTGCCCTCGCGTTTGAGCTGAATGAGCAGGCAGTCACGCAAATCGCGCGCGCCCACGCCTGGCGGATAAAAGCTCTGGATGAGCGTGAGCATGTTCTCGAAATCTTCTTTCGGGATGCCGGTGTTGAGCGCCATCTCGTCCGGTGTGGTCTGGAGAAAACCGTTATCGTCGATGTTGCCAATGATGAGCTCGGCCGTTTTGCGATCATTGGCGTCGAGCACCTGCTGATTGAGCTGCGACATCAGATGCTGCTGCAGCGTTTCGGTCGTGGCGATCGATTCGAAAAAGAACTGACGCTTCTCGTCGTCCTCGGCTGCGCGGGCGCTGTAGCCGCTGGATTGCGCCATGTAATCGCGCCATTCTTCATCGAGTTTGGCCAGGCGATCGAATTCTTCCTTGAACTCCTGATCGTTAGCCGCGCTGTCGGTAGTGCTGGCAGCTTCAGGCTCGGTGGCGAGCTCTTCGAGAACAGGCAGAGCCTTCTTATTCTCCAGGCGCCCCTGCTCGAACTGCGCAATCTCGTGCAGCAGGAAATGGAGACCAATCCTGTTCTCGAAGA
>QHBL01000224.1 GCA_003244125.1 Chthoniobacterales bacterium | reverse complement strand
GACTACCTGCCGGCGTTAGCTGCTCGCGCGCAAATCGAACTAGCTAAAGGTGACCGCCAGGCAGCGGCGGCGAGTTGGTTGAAAATCCTGCAAAACTCGCCTGACTTTGCGCCGGCAGAGCGGGAACTCGCGGCTCTATGGCTTGATGAGGGTAAAGCCGACGCGGCCTACGAGCTTGTGAGCAAGGCGCGCAAGAATCTGCCCGACGATCCGAAGACGGCGACGGTGCTTGCCCGGGCGAGCTACGAACGCAAAGAATTTGGGCGCGCGGTTGAGCTTCTCGAAGAGGTTTCACGGCAGCAAGCGCTAGATGCCGTCGGGCTTTATTACCTCGGGATGGCTCGGGCGCAGGTGGAGCAGACGGAAAAGGCGCGCGATGCGTTGAATCAAGCGCTGCAACATGGTTTGGCTGAGCCTCGCGCGTCTGAAGCACGCCGGACACTCGCGGTCCTGGACGCCAGATGAAGCGAAGTTGGCGGCGTCACTTCGGCCATTTGGCTAACGGCGGTGGGCGGCGTAATTTTCGTCGGAATGGTTAATGAAGTTGCACTACGTATAAGATGCTCGCGGAACGGCCTTTGTGGTTTTTACACGAATGATGAAGGAAATGGCGTCGGTTTGCCTTACGTTTAGGCGGAAGCGAGGGTTCGGGGAAATCGTCAGATGTGAGTTATAAACGCCTAGTCTACAGTAACTTGCAGCATCACTGATAGCCCGTGGCACGTTGATTGCTAAGTAGGCGTTCGTTAAAGGTAAAAAGGGAAACAAATGAAATTATCAAAAACCATATTAGCAATCGTAGCTGCGATAGGCGCTACGGGATTCGCCTGCCAACAGGCGCAGGCGACGCAGATCTCCGGGATGCTCAACATTTCGGGCACTGCGACGTTTAATACGAGCCATCTCGGTAACGCCACCAGCGTAACGATGTTCAGCAATGTCACGGTAGGCGGTGGAAACACCGGGGATTTCGGCAGCATCGCGCCGGGAACCACAGTTACCATGGCAGCGCCGTACATCTTCAATCCGTCCACAGGCACACCTACTTTGTGGAGCGTGGGCGGGTTTATGTTCGACCTCCAGACCTCGACGATTGTTTCACAGAACAATCTAGGGTTACTTGTAACGGGCGAGGGTACTATCTTCGGTAATGGCTTCGACCCAACTCCGGGCGTGTGGGCGTTTACGTCCCAGGCCGCGGGCGGTCATGGCGGCGGAACCTTCACCTTCTCTGCCAACGTGGCAGCGGTGCCTTCGGTGCCGGACAGCGGGATGACGGTGGCGCTCCTGGGCGCGGGTCTTATCGGTCTGGCGACCTTCCGCGCGAAATTCGCGAAGTCCTAAGACCGTAGTCGGACTGCACTAACAACAGCCGGGCAGGGCGAAAGCTCTGCCCGGTTTTGTTTTACTTGTCAGCCGGGCCATTCCAGCGCACGCGGCAGTCACTTGGGCAACGCTTCAGCGAAATCGCGCGGTTGAAAAAGTGAATGGTTTATAGCAACCTCCGCTTGTTGCGACGGTTCATTCACCCAAAGCATTTTTCCGCTTCAACTAAATCACGCCCGTTTTACGGCATAAAGCCAGCTCTTCTCGCACTATGAAATACTTCAGCGCTAAAGTTTTTTCCGCCTTCTCCGCCTTAGTAGCTTCCTCTCTTTCCGCCCATGCCGCCTTTAACCAGGTCTACGATGGTGGCCTAAGTGACAGAAACATCTATCGCTTCAGTGCTACCGGGGTGCGGTCGCTTTTCGTATCGGGCATATTCGCTGATTCGATTGTGTTCGATACCAAAGGCAATTTGTTTGTTGCTGACAAGGAGGCAAATACCATCGCCAAGGTGACGCCTGCCGGCGCCATCACTACGTTCGCTACCGGCGTGTCGATCAATGGCCTTGCCTTCGATTCGTTTGGGAATTTGTTCGCCACCGATAACACCACCAACAGCATCCTGAAGTACACTCCGCAGGGAGTGAGGACCACTTTTGCGGCCGGGTTCAACGGTCCCATTGGCGTCGCTATTGATCGGAACAATAATGTCTATGTCACGGTCACGAACGGTGGGACTGCGGGTTCCGGTTCGATCATCAAAGTTACACCGGCCGGAGCACAAACGGCCTTCGTCGCGTCAGGGCTTTATCTTCCCCAGGGAATCGCGGTTGATAACGCAGGTAACGTTTATGAAGCGGACTCCGGCACCGGCCGAGTGCTGAAGTTTACTGTCAGCGGTAATACCGTTACTCAAAGCCCGTTCGCGAGCAGTCTGGATGGGCCGCGCTCGTTAGCTCTCGATCGCGTGGGCAACGTCTACGTCGGCGAGTTCGCCGGCACGCCCGTGGGTCGAATCACAAAGTTCACTTCCGCAGGAGTAAAGAGCACCTTTGCCAGCGGCGTCACCGTCGGTGGGCTAGTTCTCGAGCCGCCTACTTCGGAGCTGGGTAATATCTCGACACGTGCGTCGGTGCAGACTGGCGATCGCGTTGCCATCGCCGGCTTCATTATTCGCGGGGCACAGGCCAAGCACGTTATCGTCCGCGGACTTGGACCGACACTGGGCCGCCCGCCGTTTAAGGTGCCCGGTGCGTTGCAAGATCCCACCCTTGAGCTGCACAACGGCACCGGCGCGGTCATTGCCAGCAATGACGACTGGGCGAGCGCTGCCAACGCCAGTCAGATTCCCACAAACTACCGTCCGCCAGACAGTCGCGAATCAGCCATTCTCACGACCTTGGGAAGCAGTAACTACAGCGCCATTTTGGCAGGCAAAAACTCAACTACAGGTATCGGCCTGGCCGAAGTGTATGATCTGGACGCCTACTCCATTCCCGTGGAGCTAATCAATGTCTCGACGCGAGCTTTCGTGGGAACCAACGATGCGGTCACCATAGGCGGGTTTATCAGCAGGAGCGGCAACAATGTTGTCGAAGTTGTTATTCGAGGCCTTGGGCCTACTTTGGCGCAGCCGCCGTTTAACGTTCCCGGAGTCCTGGCCGACCCGCGGCTTACGCTCGCTGACGCCAACGGCAATACTATCGCCACTAACGATAACTGGAAAGATACGCAAGAAAGCCTGATCCAGATAGCTGGCTATGCTCCTAACTTCGATGCCGAATCCGCCATCGTCGCATTCCTTCCGGCGAACAACTACTCGGCCATTCTGAGCGGTAATGGCGGAACTACCGGCATCGGCTTGGTCGAGGTGTATAAAGTGCTGCGTTAAGAGCCCAGCGAAATCAGCGAAGCCGTTGCAGCTCGATTCGCGCCGGAGTTGAAAAGACTCGGCGGGCGCGTAGGAGTCTTTCCCACTCATGGGAACGTCACCGCCGCCCGATACTTCCGCCGAGCTACCGTGGTTTTGCCTGCGCGCGCAGCCGAAGCGCGAACATCTTGCCGCGCTTGGACTGCGCAAGCGGTTCGGGATCGTGTGTTTTGCTCCGCGGCTGCGCTGCCGGAAACTCACACGACGGGGAGCGGTGTGGTTCGTGGAGGCGATGTTTCCGGGCTACTTTTTCGCAAAACTCGACTACGTGACGGAACGGCGCCGGGTAGAGCACTCGCCTGGTGTCACCGGTATCCTCCAGTTCGGTGATCGCGTGGCAACGATCGATGCCGCTACCATTCACAACCTCCAGCAGCGGGTTGAAGCTGATGAGGTCATCACGATCGATCCCGAACTGCGTGTGGGCGAGGAGGTGCAGATCGCACGAGGGCCGCTCCAGGGACTTGAGGCGCTCGTCACTCAACTCCTGCCGGCGTCTGAGCGTGTGCGAGTGTTGCTCGATTTCCTCGGGCGCTCGCTGCAAATGGACGTTTCCAAGGAAACGCTGATCCACACCCGCCCCCCGGCTATTCTGTAGGCTTTGCCAGGCCGGTGGTGGCGCGACGAGGGCCCTTAGGGCAGCACCTGCGCGACAGGCAAACGGCCGGCTGTGCGATGCTTGACTTTGCTGGGCGGCCGCACAATGCGCAGGCCATTCTCCGTCTCATACGCCTCGGGCGCTTTTCCGATGAGAAAGGCGAGCGTGGCTACTGAACCGAACACACCTGAAAGGAGGAACAACATATTACCCATTAGTATAGCAATATTGGTGCCCCGGGCGGGCGTTACCCCTGAATTCTATCTCCGCGGCGGCAGTGTCTGCCGCCTCGACTATGGGTGCCCTGTTCCGCCGGACTCCTGCGCGTCGGATACTTTCAGCCCGCGCCGTTCCAGAAGCGGCTCGATGTAGGGATCGCGACCGGTGAAGTTATGAAACAGCTTCATCGCATCTGCGCTCCCGCCGCGCGAAAGGAGCGTCTCGCGAAAATGATCTCCATTCTCTCGTTTAAGCCCGCCATGTTGCTTGAACCATTCCACGCTGTCCGCGTCCAGCACTTCGCTCCACAAGTAGGAATAGTAGCCGGCGGAGTAACCGCTGGAGAAGATGTGTGAAAAATAGGTGCTGCGATACCGTGGCGGCACCGGCGCAAAATCTACACCGGCTTTCTTTAACGCGTTAGCTTCGAAAGCGAGAGCGTCATGTGGGACATCGGCTGGCGCAAGCTGATGCCACGCCTGGTCGAGGAGCGAAGCAGCGAGGTATTCCGTCGTCTTGAATCCCTGGTTAAATTTTTCAGCCGCCAGCACCTTGTCGAGTAACTCCTTGGGCAACGGCTCGCCCGTCTTGTAATGCTTCGCATAGTGAGCGAGCACTTCGGGCCATGCCTGCCACATCTCGTTAACTTGCGAAGGATACTCGACGAAATCCCGCGGCACACTTGTGCCACTGAAACGCGGATACCTCACGTGCGAAAACATTCCATGCAATGCATGCCCGAACTCATGAAAGGCAGTACGCACTTCGTCGTAGGTCAACAGCGTCGGTTCTCCCGCAGCCGGCTTTGCGATATTGAGATGGTTCGCCACCACAGGTTTGGTGTGGAATAGCTCATCCTGCGAGACGTACTCATTCATCCAGGCGCCGCCGCGCTTGGATGGCCGCGCGTAATAATCAGCCATGAAAATGGCGAGCGGTTTACCGTCATTATCGAAGACCTCAAACACGCGCACGTCCGGCAGGTAAACGGGAAGATCATGCCGCTCTTTGAAAGTGATCCCGTAAAGCTTCTCCGCCGCGTAAAAGACGCCGTCGACCAGGACATGATTCAACTCGAAGTAGGGACGCAGCTGCGACTCATCGAAGTTAAACTTCGCCCTGCGCACCTTTTCCGAATAGAAATCCCAATCCCAGGAAGCGACTTTAAACCCGCCGTTCTCCTGGTCGATGATCTGCTGCATGTCAGCTGCCTCGCGGTGGGCATTGCTGATCGCGGGCGGCGCCAGGTTTGCCAGGAGCTTGTTTACCGTCGGGACGTCCTTGGCGGTCTGATCTTCCAATTGGTACGCCGCGTGACTGGCATAGCCGAGTAGTCGGGCCCGGTCCGCCCTCAGTTGCGCCATCCGGATCACTACTTCGCGATTGTCGTACGAGCCTCCTTTGCTGTTGCGATTGAGAGAAGCTTCCATAATGCGCTGGCGCAACGGCCGATCGGAGAGAGACCCAAGAATAGGCTGGCCGGTCGTGTTCTGTAGCCGAATGACAAATTTACCCTCCTGATGCTCGTCTTTGGCGGCAGCTACTGTTGCGGCGATTTGATTATCTGATAATCCTGCCAGCTTCGCTTTATCTTCGACAGTCACCGATGAAGCGTTCTTCTCCTTCAAGACGTTTTGTTCGAAGGTAGTCTGCAAGGTAGCTAGCTCCGCATTCATCGCCTTCAGTTTTTCCTTGCTTTCCGCGGGCAGTTTGGCGCCCGCGCGGACGAAGTCCTTGTAGTAGCGCTCGAGCAGGTAATTCGACTCCGGGTCCAGGGCGAGTTTCTCTCGCTCGTTATAGAGTTCTTCTACTCGACCGAACAGTTTCGAGTTGAGGTGGATGGCATCCGAGTGCGCCGACAACCTCGGCGCCATCTCCTTCTCGATCTTTTGCAGCGCAGGATTGGTATTAGCTGCGTTCAGGTTCGAGAAAGTCCTTTGTGCGCGCCGCAGTAACTGCCCGGCGCGTTCCATGGCGACGATGGTATTCTCAAAGCTCGGCTTCTCCTTGTTCTCGGCGATAGCCTCGATCTCTGCCAGATGCTCCTTCATTCCCGCCTCGGTCGCCGGCACGAAGTGCTCATCGCGGATACGATCGAAAGGAGGGAATTGGTAGGGCAACGAGCTCTGCCCGAGCAGAGGATTCTCTTTATTATCCGCCGCCGTGTCCACGGCGAAGCTCGAAGTAAGTGCTGTCATTTGGAGCAGAACCTGCAATGCGATCAGTCGTAAGAGTTTCATAGGGCCAGCCCGGGATGGCTCCAGCGGTAGGATTCGAACCTACGACCAATCGGTTAACAGCCGACCGCTCTACCACTGAGCTACGCTGGATCGCGCGCATGCACGTCTTGTGCGCACGCGGATTCCTACTTTGCCCGTGCCCGCACGGCTGGCAAGCGTTTCTTGGCGCTTTCCTGGGCGGCGCCACGGGCGGGCGTAGCTCGGCAATTAGTTCAGCGTATAGGCGTCGAACAATGCCACTCCGGTGGTGTTGTTCTGGCCTTTGATGACAGCGGTGTAAGTGCCGCCGGTCAGGAGCATTATCATTGCGGGCTCGCGCTGATCGTTCGGCGCATAACCGCTGGTCATGATCTGATTAGCCTGGGCGGAGTTGTCGGTCCAGTTGTCGGCTGAGCGCACCAGAGTGCCGTTGCCGTTGTAGAGAGACATGGTCGGGTTAGCTAACGAGTTCGTGATCCCGTAACTGGCGAGCGATGGCCCCAGCGCGCGAATGATCACCTTCAAGGCTGAGCTGCCGCCAACTGTGACACCCCCGATGAGGACATTGTCACCCGTGCCGACGAGAGCGCGCGTGCTGATGTTAGTGAACTTCGAACCGTTACCCGGTGAGACATCGTAGATTTCAGCGAGAGCGATTCCTTGTGAGTTATTCTTGCCGCGCACGACTGCGCTGTAAGCTCCGGCGGGCAGGCTGATGGCAATGGCGGGCTCGATCATATTAGCCGGTTGCAAGCTATGATAACGACCACCAGCTGAGAAGAGCGCAGCCTGCGCGCCTTGCCAGCTATCACTGGAAGCGATGACGTTGCCGCTGCTGTTGTGAATCTCAAGCATGGGATCTGCCAGCACTCCGGCGACTCCGAACTGCCGTAGCGTAGGCCCGAGGGCGCGGACGATGACAGTCTTGGCTTGATTTCCAGTGACGGTGAAGCCGACGATCTCGACGTCGTTATTGGCGCCGACACGAACGCGGGTGGAGACATTGCTGAGGTAGGCTGAAGTAGAAGTCGACGAGCTAGCGGTAGTAGCTGTCTGGCCGGTCGATGAAGACGAACTTGCGCTTGTGATCGAGGTGCTCGGCGTCGGCTTCGCTGCTGAACTCGCCGAAGTGGAAGTAGCAGTGCTGTAGCTCACTTCGTTTGACGGTGCGCTTTCTCCCGCGGAAGCATCGTAAGCGGTGACGGCGAAGTAGTAGGTTCGACCACTGGTCAGACCCGAGACCGTAGTCACCGTCTTCTTGCCCACATCGAGGCGTTGCGTGTAAACGCCACTCGAGTTGCCGTAGGAGACGCGGTAGCCGGCGACGTTCGCGCTCGTGCTCGCGTTCCATGAGAGCGCGACAGCGGTGATCGGCGTGGCTGTAGGTGTCGGTGTTGCGGTCGGTGTCGCAGTAGGAATCGGTGTCGTCGTTGGTTGCGGCGTCACAGTAGGCGTTGCTGTAGGATTCGGCGTGGGCGTGGGCGTGGGCGTGGGCGTCGCCGGAATGACGGTGAACGCAATAGTTAAGCTCGTTCCTGCGGAGCCGTTAGCTCCATCCTGCGCGTACGGAGTAGCGGTCAGGACATGGCTGCCCACCGGGAGTCGACCGGCGGTGTAGTTGTCGCCGATATTGCCGAAGAGTGCGTAGGGCGCAATGTTTTCCGTATGGGTGGTGGCAGTATCAAGAACAAAACGCACGCTGCCGATCGTCGCCCCGTTAGTATTGGCGCGAACGTTCAGGCGAGACGTGGCGACGACATCGCCGGCAATTACAGCACCATCGGCGAGATTTTCGTACCCAGGCACAACCTCTTCTGTATCGGCATTAATCAGGGTAAAGCTGGTTATTGCCGGCGTGGGGACCTCGGAGGCGAGGGAGACATTAGTGGAGGGAAGAGAAACTGCGCTCGGGTCGGCTATGTCAGCCGCGGCCAGGGGGAGAACCTGGAGGGAGAAGCCGATGAGGCCGGCGAGGAGTTTCCCACAATAATAGGAATTATGGAATTTACGGGCCATGCCCACAAACCTAGCAACCTCCGTGCCGACCTGAGAAATTGATTTCTCCCCTTTTCGTTAGGCCCGCTCCAGCAGTGGCTAACGACGAAAAAGATTGGCCGCGCACATCCATTGCTTCTCTGCATCCGCGCGCCCGGCACTATGGAAGTAACGAAGGCCGCTGCCAGAATCCCAGGCGCGAAAGTGGAGGGCGGCAGCAATTTCTGAACTAAGGTTTTTCTTCGCTTGCGTTCGATGCCGCTTGCTTTACTTTTCGTTCTTCAAGACGCGGGGTGGAGCAGCCTGGTAGCTCGTCAGGCTCATAACCTGAAGGCCGCGGGTTCAAATCCCGCCCCCGCAACCA
>QHBL01000047.1 GCA_003244125.1 Chthoniobacterales bacterium | reverse complement strand
CCGCTGACGAAACGTGAGCTTCCCCGTCGTCACTTCGGCGGAAATGCGCGCCGCGGAAAAAGCGGCTTTTGCGTGCGGTGTGTCGGCTGAGAAGTTGATGGACGACGCGGGCGCCGGCATCGCGCAGATGGTGCGGAAATTTTTTCCAAGGCCTGGCCGCTGTTTCGTTTTTGCTGGCAAAGGTAACAACGGCCCCGATGCCCTGGTTGCGGCCGCGCAACTGAAACGCGCCGGCTGGCAGACCGACGTTCACCTTTGTTACGCCGAAGAGGAATGCGGCGAATTGTTGCGCAAAAAAATCGCCGCCTTTCGCAATACCGCCGCGGTAGAAAAGACGGCTTCTGGCCCGCTCGTTGTTCTCGATGGCTTGCTTGGGCTGGGTGCCAAGCCGCCGTTGCGCGATCCAATCAAACGCGCCGCGCGCGAAATTAACCGGCTCCATCGCGAGCACGGCGCATTTGTTTTCGCGATCGATCTTCCGACTGGTCTGGATGGCGATACCGGCGCGGCCGATGAAAATTGCGTGCGCGCCGATTTCACCGTCACTATCGCGGCCGCCAAGCGCGGCCTGGTGGCGGATAACGCCATTAACTTCGTTGGCCGGCTCGCGCTCGTCCCGCTCGCTGAGCTGAAGCTGAACGCAACCGGCGAATCGATCGCCTGCGGCGGGTCCCTGCGCCGGCTGCTACCACGGCGCGATTTCAATGCCTACAAAAATCAATTTGGCCGCATCGGGATAGTAGCTGGGTCGCGCGGGTTTGCCGGCGCAGCCAGCATGTGCGCCTGGGGCGCGCTCCGCGGCGGCGCCGGCCTGGTGGAATTGTTCGTCCCGGAAAACATTTACCAGGCAGTAGCGGCGGCGGCGCCCTTCGAAGCCATGGTCAAGCCGGTCCGCTCCTATAAAAATTTGTTGAAAGAAAAAATGGATATCTGGGCCGTCGGCCCTGGCCTGGGGAAAACGCATGCCGCCGAAATTCTGCCGCTCATCCAACAGGCCGAGCAACCCATGGTAGTCGATGCCGACGCGCTCAACATCCTCTCCACCAAAACCGCTCTCTTAAAGGAATGCCGGGGCCCGCGCCTGCTCACCCCGCATCCCGGCGAAATGAAGCGGCTAACAAAAGATAAACAAAGTTCCCGGACCGAGATCGCGGCAAGCTTCACCGCTCAATATCCAGTGACCTTATTACTCAAAGGCAGCCGCACCATCGTCGCCGAATCCGGCGAGCGCCTCAGCTACAACACCACCGGCAATCCCGGCATGGCCACCGGCGGCATGGGCGACGTGCTCACCGGCGTCTGCGCTGCTTTGATTGCGCAGAAACTCTCCACCTTTGACGCGGCGCGTCTTGGCGCGTGGGCCTGCGGCCGAGCCGCCGAGATCGCCATCTTCAATGGCGGAGCCAGCCAGCAATCGCTCCTTCCTCGGGACGTGCTTGATAAGCTCGGTACCGCGCTAAACGAGTTATAGCTGCGACGCGTTCTCGGCCGCACCGGCTCCGAGCAAGCGACCCTCAGCCCGGGCTTGTTGTGTAGCGGCTTGGCAATGGCTGCTCCGTGCTCTCGTTTTGCCAGAACACAGATAAAATCCACCAGCGATCGCCGTCATGGAAGAGCTGGAATGAATTGATTCCGCGCACGAACGGCTGAGGATCATCTGGCGCATGGCGCGACTCGTACGTGCTCCACACGTGCGCGATATGGCCGAACTGCTCCGTCACGCGCGCAATCTCAGCCTCATAGAATCCCTCTCTGGCAAACAACGGCTCGACTCGAGCAATGAACCCTTCCACATCCAGCACTTGCGGCGCCGGCTTGCCGCTCTCGGCTGTGCCTGCCGCTAACGCCATCGGCATCAACCGCGCCCCCGGGGCAAAGAGTGCCCGCTCACGTTTCCAATCCCGCTTCCGTCCAGCCGGCCCTGAGATCACGTCGTAAGCCGCGGCAATAATGCTGTCGATCGAAGAGACGTCGCTCACATCCATACGGCTGCGTCTTACCGTTTGCTCGGCCTGCTTACAAGCCGTCACGATTTCTGACAAAGCGCTTCGAGCTGTCGCACGGCTCCGCCAATTTGGTTTGCTCTCGTGTTTCCAAATCCCAGAACGAACCCATTCCGCAACCTGTTACCGACGTACGAAGCCGATAGCGGCGACAACCAAAGCGATTCCTTGGCGGCGCGCGCGGCAACACTCCGGTCGTTACGCAGTTTTGCCGGGATCAACGCGAGGTGCATCCCCGCTTCGTCTCCTAGGATCCGCGCGTGATCTCCGAAGGAGCGCTGAAGCTGCATGACGAGCAAGGCGCGACGTTCGGCGTAGACCGGGCGCATTCGCCGCAGATGGCGCGCGAAATGCCCTTGCCGCATGAAATCAAGCATCACCGCCTGCGGAATGTGCGCCGGACAAATGTCCATCGATTGGCGCATGGCGGCAAAGCGTTTCACAAGATCCGCCGGAATAACGATGTAGCCCAGGCGCAACGATGGAAACGTCACTTTGCTAAAGGTGCCGACGTAGATGACGCGGTCGTGCTCGTCCATTCCCTGCAATGAACCGATCGGTTACTGTCGTAGCGATATTCGCTATCGTAATCGTCCTCAACCACCCAGGCGCCCACGCGACGCGCCCATTCCAGCAACTGGAGCCGCCGTGTCGCGCTCATCGTCACTCCGAGCGGGTATTGGTGTGAAGGCGCGACGAATGCCGCCCGCGCTTTGCGGCTCAGCTTGATCCCTGCCGCCACATCGAGACCCTTCGCGTCCACCGGCACTGGGACTGGGCGGCAACCCGCAGCTTTCAACGCGTGATGCACGAGCCAGTAGCCCGGCTCTTCAACCCAAACTGCCGCGCCAGGATCAAGGAGTACGCGGGTCGTTAGATCGATCGCTTGCTGCGACCCGCTGACGATCATGACCTGGCGCGCTTCGCAACGAACACCGCGCGCCGTGCGAAGATAGACGGCGATTGTTTCGCGCAATTCGCGCAAACCCATTGCGTCGCCGTATTGCAGTCCTTTCGCCTGCACCCGGCGCGAGTAACCCGCGATCAGCTTCGACCAGACATCCATCGGAAATGAATAGATGTCGGGTTGACCCACCTGGAACGGCCCAAGATTTCCCGCCCACGAGGCGTTTTCATAGCGCGGCATCGCTTCAGCGCGCGACGAGATCAAACGCGGCGGCTCGTGCGCGGAGCGCGGATGTGGGGCATGCGCGGGCGAATGTATGGGCAGCGAACGCGCGACAAACGTGCCGGAACCGACGCGACTCTCAAAATATCCTTCGGCGAGTAGCTGCGCGTAAGCATTGAGGACCGGCAGTCTTGAAACTCGCAGCTCGCGCGCGAGCGATCGGCTGGATGGCGCCAGTTCATCCGCGCGCAGTTCCCCGCCGAGAATGCGGCCGCGAAATGAATCGTAAATCTGTCGTTGCAGCGGCTTTGCCGCGCGACGGTCGACGCTGATCAGGCCGGTGATGCCGCGCAGTCGAGGCTCTGAAGTGGTCATGTCGAAATCCGCCGGAGCGGTTATTTACTCTGACCACCTTTTTTGCGACAAAGCAAGATGATGAAAGCGCGAATTCTGGCCCTGGCAGTGACAGCATTTACATCGCTCACGATGGCGGCGGAGACATCCTCATCGCCGCCACCGCGGGACGGTCAGCACGATTTCGATTTCATCATCGGCACCTGGAAGTCACACGTGCGGCGACTACAAAAGCCGCTGACAGGATCGACATCATGGATTGAGGGTGATGCCACTGTTTCTGTGCGCAAGGTTTGGAACGGCCACGGTAACCTCGAGGAAATCGAGCTCACGTCGCCGGCAGGTCATCTCGAAGGACCAACGCTCCGCCTCTACGATCCCAAAGCGCGGCAGTGGCGCCTTTACTGGGCGAATGCGAGCCAGGGCGTCTTGGCGCCGCCGGCCTCGATCGGGGAATTCCGCGACGGCCGCGGCGAGTTTTACGACCAGGAGACGCTAAACGGCAAAATCATTCTGGTCAGGCACACTTTTTCGGGAGCGACACCCACGGCATATCACTTCGAGCAGGCGTTCTCCGCCGATCGCGGGCAGACGTGGGAGGCGAATTGGATCGCTGACGTTACGCGGACGAGTGAGGCGCCGGTCGCGGCGTCACTCACTGCCGAAGACCGCAACCGCGATTTCGATTTCAACATCGGCCACTGGGATGTGGAGGTGAAACGCCTGACCAAACCCTTGAGCGGGAGCTCGCAGTGGACGGACTGGAAAGGGACAGGCGAGGTCGCGCCCCTATGGAACGGGCGCGGGAGCATCGCGGAGTTCGAGCTGGACGGCCCTTCCGGTCAACTCGAAGGCGTAGGACTGCGGCTCTACAACTCGGAGGCGAAACAGTGGACCATCAGTTGGGCGAATAGTCGCGACGGTATCATGGGCGTGCCAATCGCCGGCGAGTTCAAGGAGGGTCACGGGGATTTCATCGATGTGGAAGATTTCAACGGGCGGCAGATTTTTGTGCGCAACTCATTCTCGAAAATCACGCCGGGCTCATGCTACTTCGAACAGGCGTTCTCCAACGACGCCGGAAGGACTTGGGAACCAAACTGGATCATGACCTTCAGGA
>QHBL01000241.1:617-4194 GCA_003244125.1 Chthoniobacterales bacterium | reverse complement strand
AATGAAGAGCGAGCAACCGCCGTTGCCATGGCTGGCCAGACGCTGGGCCGCGTAAACAGTGACCACGCGCGGAACAATGTTGCGGCTGAGCAGAGGCGCGGCGAGCTCACTCAGCCGCTCGTTCTGCACCGCCACAGCTGAGATGACGCATTCGCCGTTGATCTGCTCGATCACTTCGAAATCGCTCGTCACTTCCTCCGCAGGATACGGCAGCGATTTCTCCAGTTGAATGCGCACCATCTCGCGCAGATCGTCGCCTTCCACGGTAGGAAGCCGCAGACGCTGCGCGAGCACGGCGGAAATCGGCAGCGCGAGCACCACGTCAGAATCCGGCGCCAATGTCTCCGCCGCTTCCTCCAGCGTCGGAAACGCGCGCACGCGCCATGGTCCTTCTTCGCCGCTGATCACGTTCCAGCCCTCCGCTCCGGGCGCGACAAATATCTTCGCCGCGGCCACGTTCAGAATTCCCTCCAGGTAATCATCTGCGGAATATTCCCCGCGCGACGGAATACCATTTGCACCACACGCGTCGTCTCGCCGGAGTGACCGATGCTGACCGCGCGCATGACAGAATCCTTGAACGAAACATAAGGCGCGAGCGCTTGAAATTGCTGCGCGGAAAGGCCGAGCGCGCTCCGCACTTCATCGATGCTCTTGAAGGTGGTGTCGTCCGCCGTACCCTCTTTGCCGTCAGAGCCGGCGCGCAATTGCAGGAAACGTTCGACCATTGGGTCAGTAATGCCGGGGATGGCGCGGAGGACATCGCGCGAGGCCCAGGCGAGATCGACCGGGCCCGAGGAATTGAGGGTGAAATCATCATCCCATCCAGGAGTCGCCGTAAATGTTTCCCAGCCTTTCACCCTTTTCATTTCGTCGATGCGCGTGAGCAAAGTATTCGCCGGCTGGTAACCATCACCCGCTTCCGCGCCGTTGAGTCGCGCCAGGTTATCGGGATCGATCCAATCGAGCAGGCAATCGATCATGTGATCGCGCTCGTTCAGCTCGATGCCTTTAAGCTCGAGATAGCGGCGCAGGATTTCCACCCGCATCGGATTTTCCCCGGCCACGAGCCAGTTGATGTTTAATCGCCCACCTTCGCCCGTGAGCCGGACACGATAACCTTCGCGGGTGGAGAAATTGCGCTCAAGATTCGGCGACGATGGCCGGATCGCCGGATTGAGCGCGACCTCCGCTCCCGAGGCAGCCATCGCTTCGGCCTCGAGAATGCGATTCTCGCTTCCGGAAATGGTCAAGCGCGAATTCACATCGAGCGTCCACGACATCACTAACGCTCCGAGCAGAAAGAGAGCCCAAAGTGCGAGAAGCAGGGCCGCACCCCTTTTCCTGTCATGTCGAGCGAAGCGGAGACATCTCTGATTTTTCTCCTTTGCCGAAAGCGCTATGGATTCCTCGGTCCGATCCGGACTGACATTTCCGCTCCGCTCCGCGCGCAATGATAGCGAGAGCACTGGGCGACCAGGCGGTGTAATCCCTCTTCTCATAACGATGTGCGCGCCAATGGCACCACAATCTCCTCCGGCACTCTCGCATCGCTTCGCCCAATAACCAGTCTAACGAGTCGTGGCAGCGTGATGGTGTCCGTCCAGCGTTGCACCCACGCGTTCAGCCGCGGGTCGAAATAACGGACCTGTAACGTGCTCACGTCATCGATCAGCGGCACCCAGCTTTGATGTTCATCGTCAA
The DNA here is from genome assembly GCA_003244125.1 of Chthoniobacterales bacterium. The sequence continues at coordinate 2,490 of QHBL01000241.1, read as the reverse complement.
TCCCCTCCTCATCCTTCGGGCGGCGGAGAAGGCCGAGATCGAGCTGTTTGCCCTTATTATCATGTGGGCGCAGCCGGAGATCGACCCGGAAATCGCCCGCGGCATAGCGCGTCAACACTCCCGGCCCGGCCGAAGAAACCCATGTCATCACATCACGGTCGCGATCGTTCACCCTCACTGCATCCCCGAGCAGTGCACCCGAGCCCTGCGGCAGACTTTGCAATTGCTGCGCCAGCATGTCACGCAAACCATGGTAACGCGCGTCGGCCGCATCCGCCTCCGCCGACACCCGCATCGCGACGATGTTGGTCTGGACGAAGCGATAGATCGCCACCGACATCAGCGCCAGAATGGCCACCGCCAGCGTCACCTCCAGCAGGGTGAACGCCCTTCTGCGATCACTGCGCGCGATAAACATAAAACGCGATCGCCTTTTGTTGCTCCACTCCGCCGCGCATCCAGCTCGCCGTTAACGTCACGCGCTGAATCCCGGTCACCGCCCTCCGATCTTCCGTCAATTGCTCAGGTTGCGCCTTTTGCGTCAGCTTCACTTCGCCATAGCCCGTATCGATCTTGGCCACCTTCGTTTTGTCCGGCTGCCCCGGCGTCGTCTCGATTTCCGCCATTCGGTTGGCCAGAATCTGACGCACCCGTGAGTCGTCCGAGCTCAACGCGCTGGCATTAATGCAATTTGCCACCGCCCGTCCCAGCGCGATCACCCCGATGGCGAAGATGGCCACCCCGATCAACACCTCGTAGAGAGCGAAACCGCGTGTCCTAACGAGCCGCATATGCAGTTAACTCCGCCAGTCCATTGAGCGGTGAATATTCCGCCGTCCATTTCCCATCGGGACCGGCGAAGGAGACTCGCGCCGGCTCGCACACGCCCGATTCCCAGAAAATCCATTCCGGCGCGACCTTCTTGGTCAGCGCGGCGGGCAGATCGAGATGCCACTTCTCGCCCCGCGAAAGCTTTATCCCGTCCAGCGGCTTGTGCTCTTCCGTTTTCGAAAAACTTGCTGGCTGGAGCGCGACTCCGCCATCGCTGAAAACGATGAGATAGGCGCGGCGCTCGGCCAGACTGCGTTCGTGTGCCTGGCGCACGAGATCGTTAAAGCGATCGAGGGAACGGTGGAGGCGCTTGTCCGCCAGGACGCCGTTGAGGCTGGGCACCGCCAGCGCGAGCAGCAGCAAAACGATGAAGACGGCGATGACAATCTCGAGAAGGGTGAAAGCAGCTGTGCGCTTCAGTCCGAGTCTCTCGTCCGCGCAAATGGAACCGCGTGCTCTCGCGATCCCACCGCGGCAGCTCCCACCCCATACTCGCATGATGCGTTCCGACACGCTCTTCTAATTTACGCCGGAGAGGGAAAATCACAACGCCGCACCTCTGCCAGCGCAGCGCCGCGCAGGTCAGGCCAGTAATTGGCTTCAGTTTTGATCTCACCGTCGTTAGCTCACCGACTCTTCCCCGTCGAAGTAATCCAGCGGATCGGAGCGGATGATATTGCGCGAGGGCGAACGCACGAGCCACTTCGCGCTGTCGGGATAGTAGCACGATTCACCGATGGGATTATCGGCGACAATGAAGAGAACCAGATCAGCGGAGCTATTGTTGATGAGCTGGTGCGCTTCGTCCGGCGGATAGATAAACGCGTCGCCAGTTCCGATAGCGTGCTCTCCCTCTTCATCACGGCAAAGCCCAGTCCCGGAGATAACGTAATAGAATTCCCACTGCGCACTGTGACTATGGTAGGGAAAAGCGGCTTTCCCGGGAAAGATTCGGCAAACCTCAACGTCAAACGGATGACGTTCTTTCAAGTCGGTTGAAGCCGGTATGCGGCCGAGCGCTTCCGATAGCTGCTTGCCGGCT
>QHBL01000241.1:0-550 GCA_003244125.1 Chthoniobacterales bacterium | reverse complement strand
AGGGGCGGCTGTTAGCCGCCCGAGAGTCCGCGGGGGAGCTGACAGCTCCCCCTACAGCCAATCTATGTTTCACCTGCGTTGCGCGGCTGGACTACTCCCTGCCCCAAATCATCGCGACCGATGTCGTGAGACTCCCCCCCATGTTGAAGGTAAGGAACTTCTTCGCGCCCTGGATCTGTCGCGCCCCGGCTTGTTCCGTCAGCTGCTGATGCGCTTCGAACACCTGGCGCACACCTGTCGCGCCGACCGGATGGCCATCGCCAATGAGGCCGCCGCCGGCGTTGACCGGAATTTCCCAGTCGATCTTGCCGCTCACGCTTTCGTTGCGCACCTGCGGGAGTGCGGTCGCGCCGGACATCGCCAGCTCAAACCCTTTCCCCTTTTCAGCAAGGCCCAGGATTTCGTATGCGACAATTTCGGTGATGGAGAAACAATCGTGCACTTCCACTCCGTTCATGTCGCGCGGGGTGAGCCCGTTGGCCATGCCGAATGCTTTCTCCGCGGCTTTGCGCGCCGTGGAAAATGTCGGCGCGTCTTTCTTTTCCAGCGC
>QHBL01000135.1 GCA_003244125.1 Chthoniobacterales bacterium | reverse complement strand
TCCCTTCGACCCAAGACTGATCGACACCACGCCGTCCGGGTCCTGCATCGTTGAAGGCATGAACACGCCCACGCATTTCTGCAATGCCGCCTCCACCTCCGGCTTGTGCACGATCTGCCCGATGTGTGGCGAACCAATCTCCTCCTCGCCTTCCGCCACCAGCACCAGGTTCACCGGCATCGTCTTACCCGCGCCTTTGATCGCATGCAGCGCCCCGAGGAAAGCCGACTCCGGCCCTTTCTGATTCACAGCGCCGCGGCCGACGATCGCCTTCCCGAAATTCGCCTTCTCCACAATCTGCGCATCGGTCGGAGATGATGTCCATTCCTTCGGGTCGAATTGCTTCACGTCATACATGAAATAAAGTCCCACCGTCTTCGCCGCGCCCGCATCAAGTGTCGCAAAGACGCCCGGCTTCCCTTCCGTCTGCACCACGGTCGCCTGCTGGAAACCGGCGTCCTTCGCCAGCCGCGCCATATATTCCGCGCCCTCGGGATACCCGCGGTTCTCCGCCGCGATTGACACCTGCGCAATCCAATCGTGCAACCGCTTCACCGCCTCATCATGCCGCTTCGTCACCTCGCCCTTGATGTCGGCAAGGTTGTTATCGGCCGAGTAGGAACTCGGAGCCGCGCTCATGACGGCAAACGCTGCGAGCGCAGCGGCGTAGCAGGTGGTGGAGTCCATAAGAAGTTATCTGCGGCTGTTCGTAACCTCGCGCAAGCGCAACCACGCCGCGCTTGAGCTGGTCGCCATATCGTAATTCATCGCGCCGTGACAACCCCAACCGCCGCCGCTTGCATTGCGACATTCGTTTCCTAACATGGGCAGATGAGACGCCTCGTTGTCCTTTTCGCGCTGGCCCTGCTCGCCGGCGGCTGCTCTGATCCTATCGAGCAACGCAGCGGCGAGGAAGTCGGCGCGCAACTACAGCGCGGCGTCACCGGCCAGGGAACGCTCGGGCCGGAGAACCGCCCTGCGAACGATCCCGCGGCGGAGCACGGCGTCCCCCAGACGCATCCGTAGTGAAAGCGACGCCAACGGACCACTCCAGGATTCTCATCCTCGACTTCGGCTCGCAATACACCCAGGTCATCGGCCGCCGCATCCGCGAGCTCCAGGTTTACTCCGAGATCGTTCCTTTTAATACCCCGGCGGCGGAGATCACCCGCATCGCACCTAAAGGCATCATCCTCTCCGGCGGTCCCGCGAGTGTTTACGATCCCGGCGCGCCGCAGATCGATCCCGGTATTTTCCAACTCGGGATTCCGGTGCTTGGAATTTGCTACGGCCTCATGCTGATGGCGCACCACCTCGGTGGGCAGGTGCGTTTTACCGGAAGACGCGAGTATGGAGCCGGCACGCTGGACCTGACTAACGGTTCACAGCTCTTCGACGGACTTGGCGCGCAGGTCGATGTCTGGAATAGCCACGGCGATGAAGTAACGACGTTGCCGCAGGGATTTCGCGTCGCGGCCCGCACCAGCGGCTCTCCCTTCGCCGCAGTCGAGGATCCGCAGCGGCGACTTTACGGCCTGCAATTTCATCCTGAAGTCGCCCACACCCCGCGCGGCCGTGAGATTCTCAAGAACTTCGTCTATCACATCTGCCATTGCACGATGGACTGGACCATCGGCTCTTTCATCGAGGAAGCATGTGAACGCGTTCGGCGCCAGGTCGGCGACAACAAGGTTGTGCTTGGCCTGAGCGGCGGAGTCGACTCATCGGTCGTAGCTGCGTTGCTCCACAAAGCCATTGGCGACCAGTTAACCTGCATCTTTGTCAATAACGGCCTGCTTCGTGCGCGAGAGGAAGAAGTAGTTCAGCGCGTCTTCGGCGAGAACTTCCATCTCAAACTCAAGTATGTCGATGCTTCACGAGAGTTCCTCGAGCTTCTCCGCGGAGTCACTGATCCCGAGCAGAAGCGGAAGATCATCGGCAACGAGTTCATTAACGTATTCCAGAAAGCTACCGAAGAGCTATTAGCTGAGGAGAGGCAGAACGGCTCCGGCGAGCACTCGGGATACCGGTTCCTGGCGCAAGGCACCTTGTATCCGGATGTAATTGAAAGCGTCGCCATCGGCGGCAATCCCGCTCACCTGATCAAGAGTCATCATAATGTGGGCGGTCTGCCGGAGCGGATGCATTTCGAGCTCGTCGAACCGGTGCGCGAGCTATTCAAGGATGAGGTGCGACAGGCTGGACTCCAGCTTGGGTTACCGAAAGAGATCGTTTATCGCCAGCCTTTCCCCGGCCCTGGACTGGCGGTGCGCATTCTGGGTGAAGTAACTCCGGAACGTCTCCGTATCGTGCGCGAAGCGGACACCATTGTGCAAAGTGAGATGGAAGCAAGCGATTGGTATTACCGCGTCTGGCAATCCTTTGCCGTCCTTCTGCCGGTGCAGACAGTCGGAGTCATGGGTGACCAGCGAACCTATGATTACACGGTCGCTCTGCGCGTCGTCGAAAGTCAGGACGGTATGACTGCCGACTGGGTCCGTCTGCCCCACGAGCTGCTAGCTCGCATTTCGAACAGAATAGTTAACGAGGTCAAGGGAGTTAACAAAATAGTCTACGACATCTCGACCAAGCCGCCGAGCACGATTGAGTGGGAATAGCTCGCGCAAGCCCAGTTCACAGTGCCGGAAGGTGAATAGTCGCGATCATGCATCTTGCGCTGCCGCCACCCATTTCGATGGTGGGAATACTTAAGGGCACAAGGCGGGCGTGAGCTGCCAGGCGTGCCTGCTGCTCTTGAGTAAGAGCAGGAAGAGCGCGCGCAGATAAAACCAGCAGTTTCCCACTCTCGCTATCGTGCAGCTCGATGGAGTTGCCGGCGAAGTTCGCCACCTGGTCTGATTGCAATTCAATAACTTCTCTCCCGGTCTTCTCGAGCCGGGTGCGGAGCCGTTCTTTTTCGCTGTGGCTGGGAATCATATTCAAGCCAACGAGTGCAAACTGCGTCCCGACGCACATCATGACATTGGTATGATAGATTGGCTGGCCGTCGTCGCCGATGCTCGTGAAGGTGACTGGCTCGTATCCGAAATCCTCGGCGAACCGCGCGATCACCTTCAGGTTCGATCGCTTTGAAAGAGAGACGTAAGCAATCTTATTCAAATGATCGAGGACAAGACTGCCTGTCCCTTCGAGGCAACACCCTTCCTTTTCGAAATGCGAGTAGTCGATCACTTCGCTCACGCGATATCGTTTGCGCAGTTGATTAACAATATCGTGCCGCCGTTCCTGTCGCCGCAGCGGCGAGAACATCGGAAACAGCGCAATGCGCCCGTCATGGTGAGTCGAAATCCAGTTATTCGGAAAAACGGCGTCGGGCTTCTCCGGTTTGGCGGTGTCTTCAAACACGTGCACGGTTACCCCGGCATCGCGCAATGTCTGCACCGCCTGATCGAACTCTGTTTGCGCGGCGATGCTGAGTGCCTCGATATCATCCGCAGCGTGTTGCTGGAAGGCGTTATCGCCGGCCGTCTCCGGATTAGGAGAAAAACGATGTGGCCGGACCATGAGCACTGAGTTGGTGCTCTGGGATATCGTACGGAAAATCGCTGGCATCGTTTACGCGCGAGGCCGGCGAAAACCTGCCTGCCATAGAAATAGTAAGACCGCCAAAACGGCAACGTTAAGGAGAAGATGAGAGCCGAAGCTGAGATCGCGAGCAGCGTGACCGAAGCAACCGCAGCTAATATCAATGCCGCGGATGCGCGCGCTGGTGAGTGCGAGAATGAAGACAAAGGTAAGAGTGAGAAGAATAAAGATTGCGCCCCGATGCAGCCGGGACAACAACAACGCTGCTCCGCAAACAATCTCGAACCATGGGAGATAGAAGGCGAGTGGCATGGCCGCGACCCAGGGGAGAAGATGAAAGTTCGCGATGTCGGTGGCGAACCGGAGCGGAGTTATAGCCTTGGTTGCTCCGGCATAAATGAAGAGTGCGCCGATAAGTATTCGTAAGACTACAACCATCCAGCCAGGTAGTTTGGAATTGTTTATCATTTGCCTGATTCCTGCCAGGCTTCCCAGCCGCCAGTGAGGACGTAGATGTTCTTCAACCCAGCTTCGTCGCGAAGACGGCGAGCGACTTCGCGGCTGGCGTCACAACTTTGCCTGCTACAGTAAACAACGATCCGCCGCGCCGGCGACCAGCTATTCAGAACCGGCCCGAGCAGGCTGTCCCAGTCAGCAGTGTTCAGCGGCAGCGCTCTAGGGATGTGGGCAGAATTGAAGTCGTCGATCGGTCGGGCATCGAGCCACATCACCGCGTCGCCCCATTCCTTAGCGCGGCTGACTGTGACCTCATCAGCGGCGGGTGGCTGCCAGGAGATGCGGTCATGCAGGTGAAGGGCCTGCGCCAGCGCGGGCAAGAGGGCGAGACCGGCGAGCAGAACAGCCTGGCGCCCGACCTCCCTGATCACTGACTACTATTGGCTGGGCTAACGACCCGCGCGATCACGTAAACCGGCTTGGCGCCGTTATCGGGCTGCACAGTCAAGGTCGCATTAGCGGCGCGCGAAGTATCCTTGGGTTGCACTTCTATCTTGAACTCGTTAGCTCCACTGGAACTCACCTTCGTTTCGAAATCGGGGCTTGAGCTAGTGACGTTGAGATTCTTCACCTTCAGTTCCTTTGCCGTTTTCACCTTAATTGTCTTCGGCTTGGACGACTCATTGGCATCCCAGTAAACAAAGGAAGGTTGGAGTTCGACCAGTTGCGGGATGACGGCGCGCAAAGTGAGAATCGTTACCGGTGCAGCCGCATCATCGGTCTCTACCTGCACTGTCTTCTGCTGAGAGCCGGTGCTGGAGCCGACCTTAAAGGTGGCGGTGATCTCGCCGCTTTCTCCGGGCCCAATATCGTCCTTCTCCCGGCTGGCGGTGGTACAACCACATGAAGTATGCACTGATTTGATGTGAACAGTTTCTTTACCATCGTTGTGATACTTGAAGCTACCCACCGCCGTCGGATCGCCCGGCTTGGGGTGTAGCTCGATTTGCGTTTGCTCCCACTTCAGCCCGGCGAGCCCGGACTGGGCGAGCGCGATTACTAACGAGGTCGTGATTACTTGAACGCGATAGGTCTTCATTGTTTTGCAACGTGGTCTTTAACATATGCAGCAACGGCCTCGCGCCAACTCCGCGGCCGGAATCCGGATAGTTGTGCGAAGCGATCGGTGGAAAGGACGGTGTAAACTGGACGCCGCGCCATGAAATTGGTCATGTCCCGCAGCTTCAGCGGATCGACGTGGTTGGACTTCAGCTTCAGGCCGCCCGCCGTGCAGCAATCGAGCGCGTGTTGCGCATATTCCTGCCAGCTGCAGGCGCCTTCGTTCGCGAGATGGAGCAGTCCGCCATTTTCCCAAGTGGCGGCGAGCGATTGGGCAATGTCGAAGGTGTAAGTGGGCGTCGAGATTTTATCGGAAACGGCCGCCACCTGATCGTGCTCCCGCGCGCGCCGGATAACCTGATCGACGAAGCTTGGACGATCCGGGCCGAAAACCCACGATACTCGGACGACCAAGGCTTCTTCGGAAACGTCGAGGACGGCCCGCTCGCCCCCGAGCTTTGACTCTCCGTAAACGCTTAGCGGCGCCGCGGCGTCATCTTCACGATAGGGCGTGGAGCGCTCGCCATCGAAGACGTAGTCGGTGCTGAAGTGAATCAGCTTCGCCCTTTTTTTCCGGCACGTTTCCGCCAGAACGCCCGGCGCTTCGGCGTTGATGAGGAAAGCTTCGGCGCGATGAGATTCGCAGTAATCGACATTGGTGAGGGCGGCGCAATTGATGAGGAGATCGAAATCCAGCGTGGCCAGGGCTTCGCGCAGGCGAGGCAGATCGGTGAGGTCGAGCTCGGCGTGAGAGAATCCGCGCACGTCGTGGTCGCGGCTGTATCCGCGGACGAGAGCGGCGCCGAGCCGGCCGCCAGCGCCGAGGACGAGGAGTTTCACGGGCCGAAGCTAGCGCAAGACTTACTGGCTGCACCTTCCGGACGTATAGTTGGGCGATGGCGGCGAGCGAAAGGATTCTGGGCGTAGAGGGCGGCGGAACGAAGACGGCGTGGGCGCTGGTGCAGGGTGAACACGTTGTCGATGCAGGCAAATTGCCGCCATCCAATTTGCGATTGACGTCGCCTGACCAGCTCAGCCGGATTCTGCGCGCGTTGCCGGGCACGGCCGATCGCGTCGGTATTTTTCTCGCTGGTTGTGGGACGGAGCAGGACCGGACCGCGTTAGCTCGGCTGGCTAACGAGGTCTGGCCAAGGGCGCGAATCACGGTCGGAAGCGATCGCGATGCTGGTCTGGCCGCATGCCTGGGTGCTGGCGATGGGATCGTGGTGAATGCGGGCACGGGTTCTTCGGTAACAGGCCGGCGGCGAGAACGGATTGAAAAAGCCGGTGGCTGGGGGCATATCCTGGGCGACACGGGCGGCGCCTATTTCGTTTCCATTCGCGCGCTGCGGCTGATTTTGCGTGACTACGACCTGCGCCGCGGGAACCGGCGCTTCGCGGCCAATGTGCTGGCGGCGCTGGCGCTGAATAATTTCGACGAGCTGGTGCGCTGGGCGCAGACGGCGGATAAGACGGACATCGCCGCGTTAGCTCCAATTGTGTTTGCCGCGGCGGCTGATGGGGAGAAGCCGGTGGCGCGGATTATTCGCGCGGGCGCAAGGGCGCTGGCGGATTTTGCGGCAGCGGTGTCGGCGCGGCTGGAAATGGACGCGCCGCAGGTCCGGTTGATGGGGGGATTGTTCGAGCATCAGCGCGCTTATGCAGAGAGCTTCGCCAGTGCGTTGCAGGAGAAGAGGCCGCGGGCGCGGGTGGAGCTGGCGACGCGCGCGCCGGAGCTCGGCGCGGTCTGGCTGGCGGCAAATGGTGAAATGGTCGCGCCGTCGCTGCATCTCTCAATCAAGCGCTCGATGCCCACCGAAGAAGCGAATGCGCGTTCGGAGAATCTGGAGCAACTGAGCCCGCGTGAATTCGTGGAGCTTTTCGTGGCCGAGGAGCAATCGGTGGAGCGCGCGTTGCGTGAGCGCATTGCACAACTCGCGGGGGCGGTCGAGCTGGCAGCGGCGGCGATGCGTAATAGCGGACGGCTATTCTATGTCGGCGCCGGGACGAGCGGACGTCTTGGCGCGCTCGATGCCGCTGAGATTCCGCCGACCTTCGGCGTCGATGCGGCGAGCGTGCAGGCGATCATTGCCGGCGGCATGGCGGCCTTGCAACGCAGCGTCGAAGGCGCCGAGGACGACACAGCGGGCGGTGCGCTTTCGATAGACGCGCGTGGCGTCACGACGCGCGATCTGGTCATCGGAATTTCCGCGAGCGGCAGCGCGCCGTTTGTTCGCGCCGCCCTGAGTCGCGCGCGCGAGATCGGGGCGAGAACGATTCTGCTCACCTGCAATCCGGAGCTGAGCGACACTCCCGCAGTCGATCTTGTTATTGATCTGCCGACCGGTCCGGAAATCGTCACCGGATCCACGAGATTGAAAGCGGGCACAGCGACCAAAGTCGCCCTCAACATCATCAGCACCGGCGCAATGGTTCAGCTCGGGTATGTGCGCGGCAATCTAATGATCGACGTGCAGCCGGCGAATCGGAAATTGCGCGAACGAGCGGTGCGGCTGGTGGCGCAGCTCGGTCGTTGCGACGAGAAAACGGCGACGATCCGGCTGGAGCGCAGCGGCTGGAATGTGCGCCGGGCATTAAAAGAATAAGCGCACTTGCCCATTGCCCTTCGAAGAGAAATTAAACTCAACCCAAGGAAACCATTATGCTCTGGACAATCTTCGTCATCCTTCTGGTGCTCTGGCTGCTGGGTCTGGTGAGCGGTTATGCGCTCGGCGGATTCATCCACATCCTGCTTGTCATCGCCGTTGTCATTTTGATCATCAATCTGATCGGCGGACGCAGGAGCCTGTAGCGGATGCGCCCACTCGGCATCGTCGGGATCATTCTGATCATCGTCGGCATCATCGGCTTCGCCTACGGCGGGCTGGACTGGTCGACGAAGAAGAAAGATGCGCAGCTCGGGCCGGTCGAGGTGAGCCACAGTGAGCACCACGGATTTGCAGTGCCGCCCGTGCTGAGCGGGCTTCTGGTGGTGGGAGGAATCGTGCTGCTCGTGGCAGGCGCGCGGCGCACCTAGCTCCTCAGCTACGCAACGCGGGGAACACACGCCGGGCATTTCACAGGAACGCCCGGGAGTCGTGCACGTCGTTTGTGCAAGGTGCGGCGCGACTAATCGCGTCCCGGCGGAGCGTTTGCGCGCAGGTGCGAAATGCGGGCGGTGCAAGTCGCTCCTGTTCGAGGCGGGACCGTTCGAGCTAAGCGCGGGGAATTTTCAGGAGCAGATCGCGAAGAACGATTTGCCGCTGCTGGTCGATTTCTGGGCGCCGTGGTGCGGGCCGTGTCGAATGATGGCGCCGGCGTTTGAAGCGGCCGCGGCGCAACTCGAGCCGGAGTTTCGGCTGGCAAAGTTAAATACAGAAGCGGAACCCGAGATTGGCGCGCGAATAATGTGCGAAGCATCCCGACATTGAGTCTGTTCCAAGGTGGCCGCGAAGTCGCGCGGCACTCCGGCGCGATGACGAATCCGGCGCAGATCACGGCGTGGGCACGCGCACGAGTGCTGTAGCGGAAGCTGCTACCTTCCCCGGTTCAAGCTCCGCAGGGGGAAGCTAACAGCTTACCCTACAGCAGCGAAAATCATCCGTTGGCTTTAAGCACGGCGAAGGTTTTGCTGCCTTTTTTGTCCAGGTAAAGCAGGACGCCGCGTTTCGGATCGGATTTGGTCAGCGCTTCGCGGAATGATTTCACGTCAGTGACCGGTTTGCCGTCCACTTCCGTGATGATGTCTTCGCGCTCGATGCCCTGAGCCGAAGCGATGGAATTATCCGCCACATCGGTGACGATGACGCCGCGCGCTTCGCCCAGGTGCAGGCGCTCGGCGATCTCTTTTGTGATGTCCTGCACCTGAAGCCCGAATTTTCCCAGGTCCTCCGGTCGCGCCGGATTCGGCTGCACGTTCTCGTTCGAAGCGCGCGCGATGTCATTCGGCAACTCACCAGTCGTCACCGGAATGTCCACTGTCTGGCCTTTGCGCCAAACCGTCAGCTTGACCGACTGCCCGATTTTCTTCTTCAGAATTTCGTGCTGCAATTGCGTATCGGTCATGACCGAAGCGCCGTCCACTTTGGTGATAATATCGCCCGGGTGCAGATCACTTTTGTTCGCCGGCGCGTCCGCCTCGATGCTGCGCACGATGACGCCCTTGTCCACACCCTTAAACAGCTCCCGCAGACTCGGTTCATCGCCCAAAGTCTCGATGCGAATGCCAAGCCAAGGCCGCGTGATTTTCTTCCCCGCCACCAGCTGATCGCCGATCTCCCTCGCCAAATTGCTCGGAATGGCGAAGCCGAGTCCGCGATTCAGTCCATTGATAAGCGTGTTCATACCGATGACTTTGCCGTCAATGTCGCAGAGCGGTCCGCCGGAATTGCCGGGGTTAATGGACGCGTCCGTCTGGATGTACTCGGGAATGCTGTAGCCGCCGTTGCTGATGAGTTTGCTGCGGCCTTTCCCACTGATGACGCCATAGGTGAACGTGTAATCGAGCTTGAACGGCGCACCGATGGCGAAGGCGAACTGCCCCACGCGCACCGCGTCACTGTTGCCAAGCTCGACCACCGGTAAATCCTTGGCATCGATCTTGAGCACGGCGATATCAGTCTTGTCATCGGTGCCGGCGATTTTCGCGGTGAATTCCCGGCCGTCTTTCAGTTTCACCTGCACCTGGTCTGCGCCTTCCACCACGTGATAGTTAGTGAAAATGTAGCCGTCGTTGCGCACGATGAAACCGGAGCCTTCGCTCTGGATCGGCTCGATGTTGCGCGGACGGCGGCGCGTCGATGGATCGTCGGGCTGGCCCTGGAAAAACAGATCGTCGAAATTTAAACCTTCCGGTGCGTCGTTCTTCTTCGTCACCTCGACGATGACCACGCTGGGCGCGACAATCTCGAAGACTTTGGCGAAGGCATTGTTAAGGGCATGGACGACATCTTTTCCCGGCTCAGCCGCAGCGGGCGGAACTGTCGGACTCGGTTCCTGTGCCAGCAACGCTGAAGCAGCAAAACTGGTCGTCAAAGCGAGAATGACAAAGGTGCGCATCGGTTCGGCTTTCGACAGGAACTTGTCGGCTGTTGTTCAAATGTAAACGACTACTCTCATGTCGAACGGAGCACACCCTTTTGTCATTCCGAGCGGAGCGAAG
>QHBL01000039.1:2790-3764 GCA_003244125.1 Chthoniobacterales bacterium | reverse complement strand
CCTCCTGCCGCCGAGGACGGACGACAGCTACAACGCTGGCGCGCTTATCATGCCCTTAGTGGCTCGCGCTCGATGAAGATTCGATAGACGACTCCGCCCAGCCCGCCACCAATCAGCGGCCCGAGCCAGTAAACGTAATGCGCTTTCCAGAAATTTGCGGCTACGGCTGGCCCGAAGACGCGCGCGGGATTCATCGCCGCTCCAGTGAGAGGACCGCCGAATAAAATATCCAGCGTGATGGTCGCGCCGATGGCCAAGCCGGCCGCGACCCGCTGCCCGCGCTGATCCACCGCTGTGCCATGCACAACGAAGACCAGAAAGAATGTGAGGATTCCTTCGACCAGGATTCCCTGCATCGGCGTGAGGTTGGCAGCGAGCTGCGGCGTGCCGTCCATAATCACGGTGCGATCGTAAACTCCGAGCAGAATGAGCGCCGCCGTTACGCCGCCGAGCAATTGCGCAATCCAGTAACCGATCGCATCGACGATTTTCATATGACCCCCGCAGACGAGGCCGAACGTGACAGCGGGATTCAGATTGCCTCCGGAAATGTGCAGGGTGGCCGAAACAAACGCGGCGATGGTAAGGCCGTGCGCCATGGCGACCGCGAGCGTGTCGTGTCCGGCAGTCTTGATCGCGCCGATGCCGACGAAAATGAGCGCGAATGTTCCGATGAATTCAGCGAGCAGCGGTCGAAGTCTGTTCATGCCGCCATGCAAGCAAGAAGCGCGAGCGGTGGCAATGCTGTAGCGGCGCGTCTATGACCGCCGCGAACAAGAGCGTATTCAGCCGCCGGCGTAGTTCGGGTACCGATCGCGCAACTGCTTCGCCACCCGGTCCGCTTCATCCGCTTTGCCGGCGCGGCGATAAGCCTCGGCCGCTTTGTCCAGCGCGCGCGGCGTGATGGCCGGATCATCGTAGAGTAACGCCACACCGGCATAAGCTTTGCCCGCATCGTCGAAATGCTGCCGCTC
>QHBL01000039.1:0-2764 GCA_003244125.1 Chthoniobacterales bacterium | reverse complement strand
GGCTGCAACGTCATGATCTCCGCCGCGATCTTCTCCGCATCATCGGGTTTGTGCGCGGCGATCTTCGTCGCGCCCAAAGCCAGGAGCGTTTTCGCTTTGCCCGCGGGATCAGTCGAAGCTTCGAGGTAACGGCTGAAAGCGCTCTCGGCTTCGTCATAGTTCTTCACCTTGCTCGCCGCGTCTCCAAGGTAAAACCAGTAATCCGGTTTCACCTGCGCTGAGTTCGGCAGACGCGAAAGGGCGGCCAGATACTTCTCGGCCGACGCGTAGTTTTTGTCGTTGTAATAGTCGATGCCGAGCCATTCCAGCACCTCCGCCGGAACACGAGTGCCACCGTCTTTAGCTAAGGCCGCATCCACCTCGGCCGCCGCCGCCTTGCGATCACGCAGATAAAAATGCGAAAGAATAATGCGCACCGTCGCTAGCTCATCATACTGCTCACGGTTCAGACGCCGCGCTGCATCGAGCGAGCCCAGAGCGCGTTTGTAATCCTTCGTATCGAACGCTGATTTGCCGATGTAATAGTTGGCCTGCGCCGCCGCCGCGCTCTTCGGGTATTCCTTGAGCAACTGCGCGAACGTCCTCGCCATTTCCTCCGTCTTGTTCTGCTCGCCCAAAAGCAAGGCCTTCTGCTGCAGCGCGCCTTCGCGTTCTTTCGCCTTTGGAAATTTCGCCAGCAACTGGTCGAGATCGGCGATGGCGGCATCGATGTTCGAGCTTTGTTGATAAGCCATCGCGCGTTGCATGAGCGCGGTCGGCGCCTGCGTCGCGTCGGGAAATGCTTTCAGGAAATAGCTGAACGCTTCGATTGTCCGCGGCGTCTCCTTCAGTTGCAGCTGGCACCAAGCCAGTTTGTAGGCCGCTTCCGCGCGCAGGTTTTCCGCGAGCTGCGACGCGCGCAGTTGTTCGTAAAGTGGCGCCGCTTCACCGAACTTCTGCTGTTTGTAAAGCGCTTCCGCCTTGAGCAGGCGCGCCTGGTCCGCCCGTTCCGCCGGCGGACTGGTGCGCAGAAATGTGTCCACCTCACCTATGACAGCATTCGGGTCGGAGTTGTAGAGATTGATCAACCGCTGATAACGCGCCTCTTTTGCTTCCTCGCGCGCGGGAAACTTGTCGATGATCTGCTGGTAAATCTCCTCCGCCTCGTGCGCGTGACCGAGTTGACGTTGCGCGTTGCCGACGAGCAGCATCGCCTCCGGTTTCGCTTCATCGGGCAATTGCTCGAGCGATTTTTTGTAATCACCAATCAACTGTGTGAATTGCCCCGTCTGATATTCCAAGCGGAGTAATCCGGCTTGCGCGACGCCTTTCCACTTGCCCGCTTCGGGAGAATTGCGCGCCCGATCAAAAAGTGTCCGCGCTTTCTCGACCAGGTCCTTGTAAACCTTGCCGCGGTCTGACGTGGCCAGGTCGCTCGCGATCAGTCCGGCGCGCACCGCCGCCTCCGCTTTCGTCGCGGGTCTTTCTGCCTCCGCCGAAAGCGCCTCGTATTGCTTGAGCGCATCGGCCCGCCGGCCACGCGCGAGCAACATCGCGCCCGCCGTAGCGCGCGCGTCTTCGCGATACTGGCTCTTCGTTTCCGCCACTTGCAGGTAAAGCGCGAGCGCGTCATCGCCGCGCTTGGTGTTCTCCAGGCAACGCGCTTCGAAGTACCTGGCAGAGAGCGCCACCGCTGCGTCCTTCGATTTGCTCGCGGCTTTGTGAAACAGTCCTTGCGCTGCCGCGTAATCTCTTTGCGAGAACGCCATCACGGCCAGCGCATAGGCGGAGGGGCCGGCAAATTCGCTCTCTGAAAAATCATCGAGCACTTTTTGGAAATTGACGCGAGCAGATCCTATTTTCCCAACCGCGCGATAACTTTCACCCAGGCCAAAAGCCGCATTCGCCCGGCCGGATGCCGTCGGATAATCGCTCAAATATTTCTCGTACTCGGGAATCGCCAGGTCGTACATTTTGCGCGAGAAAAGCGCGTTCGCGTACTCGAGCTGGCGCTTGTCGCTCGGTTGTTCTTCCGCTGGCTTTTCCTCCGAAGCTGGCTTTTGCGCCGGCTCATCCTCCGCCGGAAGAGCGCGCGCCACCGGCGGCTCCTCCACCGGCTGCGCCCGACGAACATCCTGCGCCGCGCTTTGCCAGAAACAAATCAGCGCCGCAATCACGCTGCCGGCGATGCGCCGGAACGATTTCATTTCGCGGTGGCGAAGGCGACGTTGGTCACGCCCGCCTGGCTGCAAATGTTGAGCACATCGACCACGTTTTTGTAGGCGCCGCCTTCGTCTCCCCGAATCACCACCGCCTGTTCCGGATAAAGCTTTACCAGGTTCTGAAGCAGATCGCTCAGCTCCGTCCCGTTCATCGTGCGACGATTCACCACCACGCTCCCATCGGTGCGAACATTGACGACCACGTCGCCGGGCGGCGCCGCGCGCTCCTTCGCCGCTGTCGCCTTCGGCACCTTGACATCCAGCTCGTTCTCGTTCCGCGCCGCATTCCAAGTGAGCAAAAAGAATATGAGCAACAGCATCAGCACGTCGACCAGCGGCGCGAGCTGAATGCCCGGATGCTGCGTCACGACACGGCCGCGAAAATTCATCTGGCCAGTTTAGAAATCGGATTCGAGCAATGCTGGGGAGCGTTCACTCCGTTTGCTGAATTGCAGCGAGAGCAACGCCAGGATATGAGTCACGGCCGACTCCAGCTCCGAGATCAATCGCTGGGAACGCCCGCGAAAGAAGGCGTAGAAAATCATCGCCGGAATGCCGATGGC
>QHBL01000249.1:4424-8773 GCA_003244125.1 Chthoniobacterales bacterium | reverse complement strand
CTGCAAAAGAACGCCGAGGACGTGAAAGGCGGCGCGGGCCAATACTTCACTCCGCGGCCGCTCATCCGCGCAATCGTCGATGTGATGCAGCCGCAGCCCGGCGACAGTGCGAGCCGCAGGGGCACTATTTGCGATCCGGCCTGCGGTACCGGTGGTTTCCTGCTCGCGGCGCACGATTACGTTCGCAATCACAACAGGCTCGATAAGAAACAGCTCACGTTTCTGAACACCGAGCAGCTACGCGGCGTTGAGCTCGTTGATAGCGTCGCGCGGCTCTGCTGCATGAACCTTGTGCTTCACGGCATCGGGGCCGGACCCGGCCAGGCGGTTGATGCCGCGCACGTGCCGGTAGCAGTGAAAGACGCGCTTGCCGGCAAACACGGTGAATACGAGATGGTGCTGACCAATCCGCCGTTCGGAAAGAAGAGCAGCGTTACCATCGTCAACGAAGCCGGCGACGAAGAGAAACAATCGCTCGTCGTGCATCGCGACGATTTCTGGGCGAGCACGAGCAACAAACAGCTCAACTTCCTTCAGCACGTCTTCACCATCCTGAAGCAGCACGGCCGCGCTGCCATCGTTGTTCCCGACAACGTCCTCTTCGAAGGCGGCGCTGGCGAAACGGTAAGACGCGAGCTACTCAAGCAAGCCGACGTTCACACCTTGCTGCGATTGCCCACCGGCATTTTCTACGCTCAAGGAGTCAAGGCCAACGTCCTCTTCTTCGACCGTAAACCAGCAGCCGAGAAACCCTGGACCGAGAAGCTCTGGATCTACGACCTGCGCACAAACAAACACTTCACCCTCAAAGAAAATCCACTAAAGCGCAGCGACCTTGACGATTTCGTTGCCTGCTACAATCCGAACAACCGTCACGAGCGAAAAGAATCCGAGCGGTTCAAGAGCTACACCTACGAAGACCTAGCCAAGCGCGACAAACTCAACCTCGACATCTTCTGGTTGAAAGATGAGTCACTCGAAGACAGCGCCAACCTCCCCGACCCCGACGTGATCGCCGCCGAAATCGTAGAAGACCTGCAAGGCGCCCTCGCGCAGTTTGCGGAGATTGCTAGTGATCTGAAGATCGCAAGATGAAGGCGTATTTGCTGCAGCTAGACGGTCGTGAAGAAGGGCCGCACACGGAAGAGCAGGTTGCACAGATGTTCGCGGACGGGCGAATCAACCATCATACGCGCTGCAANNCAACGCTGAAGTATGGCAGCGAACGTCCAGCAGCCACTCAGCCAGTGCGAGTCACACCTATCCCGCCAATTGTTGCTGCAACAGGCATCACAATCATGGACGTGAACGTCCCTTTTGTGTCGGTTCTTAGGATGGTGTTCAAGATTATCGTCTCGGCGGTAATCATCGGCGCTTGCCTTGTTCCTATTCTGGTAATGTCTTGGTTTCTCCTTTTCGCTTGGATCGTTAGCTTCTTTGCGCATCTGGCGCACTGATTCCGGGAAGGTGCAACCCCCGCAGTCATAGTAACGTTGCCTCAAGCTCGAGAAAGGCGCTCAGCACATCGTCGGACTAGACGATGTAGCGGCGGCCATCACAGCGGTAGGCGTCGACGGCCCAGCGCCAGCCTGGCAGGTGACAGCATAGGCGACAAAAACCGTGCTGTCCCAAGCGCAGTGCAAAAGCGCCGGCGGGAGCATGGGGCTCGAACCTTCACACTCCTCCGGCGCTAGTCTGCCCGCGTGAGTGTGGCAACAACTGCCTACAATGAGGCCCTTAATGTCTCAAACTCTCGCCTCTCGCGGGCCCTCCGCTCGACCAGTGCGATCGTAAGTGTCCGCGTCGCGTTTTCTCATCAAGCCGGTTAAGCCCAGTAGGCCAAGCAAACCGACCCAGCCCCAGTTTGAGTGGTCGTTTCGATCCTCTCGATCTCCTGTCGTTGCAGTTGTTGTCGTTCGGTCGGTTGTTGTCGGCGGCGAACCAGCAGTGGTCTGGCCGAAAGCGGCTAGACTTGAGATACTCAGCACCGCGCAGCAGGTCAGAACCAGCCGTAATCTATTTAATGTAGTCATGATGCCCCCCTTTCGAGCGCGACAGCGGCTGCGCGTGCTGCGGTTCAAACAATGCCCGTAATTTACGCCGAAACCTGATAGTCGTTGCAGCCTTCTCCGGCTGGCTCCCCGCAGGAGTGATTGATCCAGCGGGCGTTATGGCCGGCCCTCGCAGGCATCGATTACGTCGCTATTCTTCATCGAATACGACGCATCGCTCCGGTATGTTTACGAGGTTTGCAGCATGGCAGGGTTGCTTGTTTGAAATCTGTTTCGCGCCGCTCCTGCGAATAACGTTTGAGCGGTTTTCGAGAAAAAGAGTGTCGCGGCTCAAGGCCGGATTACACTGCGCGCAAATTCGCCCGGCTTCATGGCAGAGGAAATCGTTGGGAACCCCGCTTATCGCAAGGTCGTCGCCGATCTACGTTCCTGTGAGGAGCGGTACGGAAGCCTCGTCGATTCGATAACCAGCGATGATTCCCGGCTGGCGTCCGCCATTGCCGCGCTCAAAAGCGAGGTCGAGCAGCGGCGCCGCCTAGAACTGGAGCCGGAGGCAGACGCGGAGGAACTCGGGTGCGCTGTCGGCTCCCAGTTTCGAGTGGCCAATCACAGGGGCTGGAGCAACCGCCGAACTAGCGTTCGCTCGTGCTTTGCGGTTGGGTCCCAGGAAAGCGGATGGGAGATTAACTCGGTTTCAGCAACGATCGAAGCCAGGCGGATCTAGTTTTCAACAACACTTCACAACTCTTCACTTTCTCCGGACATCGAATGGGACCTCCGGCTCATTCACCTTTCAGGTAAATGATCTGCCGCGCCAAGCGCTGTTCCCGCCGCCCCCTTCCTCCAGCGATCATCAAACCTCTCTCAGAATTACCCGACTGCGGCATGGTGCTGGAGCGTAGCTAGTGTGGATGAGAACAAATACATTAGAACAACGGAATGATCACAGAGAAGGCGTTCTGGCCAAAACGATTGAGGAACAAACTGCCAAACTTCCTTCCGATACTTTTCTTTGGGCCGCGCTCGGATCAATCGCCGGTTCGCTTACCCTGAAAATCGCCGGCCGCGATAAGGACGCGCTGTTTGTCGGGCAATGGGCGCCTACGTTCCTGATTCTGGGCCTCTACAACAAGCTGGTGAAACAGCTCGGCTCGGATCGCACCGAGAACGATCTCTAACAGCGCCTCGTCGCATGCCAAGGCGTGCGACACCTCGTTACCGATGGTGCGGGGAAGTTCATATATAGCTCGTCAGGCGACACAACAAATCGCCAAGAGCATCACAGCAAGTCGCCTCCAGCTCCAGAAACGCGCTCAGCAGATCGTCGGACTCGACGATCGTAGCGGCGGCCATCGCAGCGGTAGGCGTCGACGACCCAGCGCCAATCCGTGGCAGGTGACAGCCTTGCAATAGCCCCAGGTCCATCCGGCTNNCGGCAATTGTTTCCCAGGATTTCATCCAGCGAATCACCTCTGCAGAAGCGCGCCGGGTGCGCTGCGACGTCGAGGCGGACGTCTACGGTCGTGCCCGTATTGGCACTCGGGCAGGGCGGCGCAACCTAACCCGGCATGGGCCGGCATCGACCACGCTGAGCATCTAAGGAAAGCTCGCAATAGGACCAGTCCAGTCCCGTCCGCAGGCGGACACAAACGCAGGAAGATGATGCTGCCTCCCGGATCTGCGCGTTCGCAAGTCTATACTAAACGCCAACCGCGAGCGACTGACCACAGCATCGTAACCTCAAACTGCCAAGTGTCGGCATCCCACCAGGCTGGAGAGTAATCCAACTTTATTGGCCGATCGTCGCGCCTCTCGCCGAACGCTTACTCCGAAACTGTGTGTGATGTGGCCTGATACGCGTGGCACCAGGTTACAATTGCATAGGAGCTTGTCTGTATTCATATGCATCTCGTCTGATGTCGCCGGAACAGGTCCGAGCCGTCGAACATCAAGCGTCATCAGCGGGATATCTCGCCTGGTACGAGCGCGATCTCGCCGGACTGGTGCGGCAATTGAGCCGCGTGATCAGCGAATAGCGATTAGGTGGCCAGAAATTGCACTAAAACCGGCATATACCACTAAAGTGGTATATGGGACGGCATCGCTGGTGCTTAATTCCGTTAGCCAATGGCGAGCGCGCCGCCCGAAGTTCGGATGGGTGATTCGCCGGAAACTAACAGAGGTAAAACAGAAGATGCCACAAATAAGAACTAGCCGGTACTTTACTCGACTCCCTGACCTGGACGTGAGTGCGTTCGCAGGCGGGGTGATCACCGGATTGACCGGGAATACGGATCTGGCAGATCCGCCGGTGAAGCCGGCGGCCCTGACGACACT
>QHBL01000249.1:481-4409 GCA_003244125.1 Chthoniobacterales bacterium | reverse complement strand
GACGCGATTGTCGCGGCCGCCGATGGTGGAACGCTGCTCACGGCCAAAAGGACGCGGCCCGCGCGGCGCTCGTGGCCGCGCTGAACAAGGATGCCAGCTACGTCGATATCAATTGCGACGAAGACCTGACCATCCTGCTTAGCTCCGGCTTTCAACCGGTGAGCACCAACCGCTCGCAGACTGTGCTCGACGCGCCAGTTGTTCTCGGCGCCAACTACGGACAGACGGGCGAGATAAGCTGCGGGTGACGGGTGACCCGAACCGCAAAGCCATCCAGGGCCGGGTGAAGGCCACGGGCGGCGAGTTCGGCCCGGTGATCACGTTCAAGAACTCCCGGCACATCCTCTTCAAGGGGTTGACCGCGGGCACCACTTACGTGATGCAGCTCTGCGGTCTGGGCGGGAGCACCGGCCAGAGCGATTGGAGCGATCCGGTCACCAAGGTCGCGGTGTAACAAGCAACGGCTCATACAGCGGTGAAGGGCCTGTCAGAGATTGCCAGTCCGGGTCGGNNTCGGGCCGCCAGTCCGGCTCGGACCCGCAACACTGACTACCTAACGAGTCACAGGATAGGCCGCGGGAACGATGGTTCTCGCGGCCTTCTTCTTTTCACAATGGGACTCCCGAGCAGATGTCCGAGTCCGGCTTAGTTGTCTCCAGTTTGGCCGGGCGACTGACCTGTCGCGAGCGCGAAGTCATGCGCTGGGTGAGCGAAGGCAAATCGAACTGGGAAATCAGCCAGATTGTCAGTTGCGTGGAGCAGACGGTGAAGAAGCATTTGCAGCACATCTATCGCAAGCTGGGCGTGGAAAACCGCATGGCCGCGGTGAATTGTCTGCGGCAATATTCCGAGGCCGGATTGGCGCTGTACAGGGACGCTTCTTCCGGGGCGTCAGTTCCAGCGTGGGTGACTGAGAATTAGCACGAGAAAGAAAACACACTCCAGGTGCGGCGAGGAGGAGGCTCAGCAGAATGCCAGGGATCGGTTTACCGATCCCGACAGGGTTGAAAGCACCATTTCTTCTCGTGGCGCTATTTGCACTAGCGCAGTGGCCGGTATCGCGGCACGGTTTACCTTGGCCAGAATATCAACACAATGAAACGATCCCAACATCGGGCCGTAGCGGGCAACTGCGGCTGTTGCCTCCTGCCGTTCATCATTCTCCTGATCGCCTTTATTGCCGCCATTGTTGTAACATCACTGATGTTTCACACAGGTGTGCCAAACAGCTTTGGCTGGGGAGCGGCGCGTCATAATCATTTCGACGCCTACCGCGCGGGTTTTCAGGAGGGCAATAAAATCGGTGTGGAGTACGCGGCGCAAGATCGGCCGGAACCGACCGCAGAGAATCTCGATGATTTGGCGCGGCGTGAGGCCGAAGATTCAAAGATCCGCCGCGATCGCGGGCGCTGGATGGAAGGTTTCCGCGACGGGTTTAGAGCCGGGTTCGAAAAGCGAAACAAAGAAACTTCCACTACGTGTCTAGCAGGCCGTAAGTACGCTCTCCTCCTAACTCACAAAAATAACAAGACTCGGGCGACAAGCTGTCTTGGCGCATGATCAGGCTGCTGCTCATGTATTTGCTTTCGCAGGAAAATAATTTGGCCCTGCCAAAAGAAGGCCGAGTGTTCAGGTCTTATGGGAGATAGCCAAGGTAGAAACAACGCCAAAAAACGGGCGGCGCGCCGCAAAAAGACGGAGCGCCTCGCTCTCGCCGCCATAAACAAAAAGAAGCCGGCGAAATAACGCGCTCAGCGCCGAATGACTTTTCGTTCTGACCCGAGCAAACAAAGTAACAGTTCGGGAATAAAAAACTCGAAACGAGCCTCCGATGCATCGAGGCAATCAAGAGTATTGGTGCTCGTAGATGAATCGAACGTCGGCAGTTCCGTGCGGACCGCTGGGCGGGGTCTCGATTGGTTGAAGCTGCGCGAGTTCCTGACCGGTCCAAACACGGGCCACGATCTGATCGAGATGGTGGTTTATGCCGGTTTGCCGCCCGCGATTCCGATCTGGCAGGATGAGCGCGACAAGAAGAACAAGTTCATGCATTGGCTGCGCTCCAATGGATTCATGGTGGTGATCAAAGACGGGTCACCCGCTGAAGAAGGCCATTATAAGGCGAATGTGGACGTGATGATGGCGATCGATGCGCTCGAGCTTTCCATCGAGATGCGACCTGACGTGGTTATCCTTGTTACAGGCGATGCCGACTTTGCCTATCTCGCTACCAAGTTGCGCCGACACGGAATTCGCGTGGAAGTGGCGTCGGTTGCGGCCAACCTGGGGAACATTCTAAGAGCGGCCGCCAACGCGGTGATCGATCTGGCGCCGTTATTTCGAACTTTCGAGCTAATCAAGGAACCTCCCGCACCAGCTCCAGCGACCGCACGCGCCACAGCATCGCGGGCGTCAGCCTCGGTTTCCTACGGCAGAGCGAGCTAACGCTTGGTAAAAGCGACGCTCAGCCAATCTTCACGCCAAATACCCCAGTGTTGGTGTCGGAAGACTTGCAAGCAGGGCTCGTCTTCGACGTCGACCATTGAGTTATGGGCTATCGACGAAGCGCACGACGAGTAGATGACCCTCAGCCGTGATGCGCCTGTGGGTGCACGGTGGGAGAAGGACACATCACAGTAACGTTGCCTCCAGCTCGCGAAAAGCGCTCAGCAGGTCGTCGGACTCGACGATGAAGCGGCGGCCATCGCCGCGATAGGCGTCAACGACCCAGCGCCAGCCATGTTTGGTCACGGCGCTGCAATAGCCCCAAGTGTAGCCGGCGGCGCTTAGCTTCCCGGCGATGATCTCCCAGTATTTCGTCTGCAGCACAATGAGCAGACGTAGCGAGTCCCGTGCTACGCTTTGTCAAATGCGAAAGCGACGGATGGGTGCGCTTTCAGCGCGCGCCAACACAATCGTGCTCATGCTCGTCTGCCTGGCCGGAGTTGCTTACATGCGAGGATACAAGTGGAGCGCTGGCTGACTAACGAGTCGAGGCTATTGCGTTCCAGGTAAAAACCTTGACACGCCCCGAGTGATTCGCATCCTCGCCGCAATCCGAAGCGAATAAGCCGATCCGGCGTAGATAATGGCGGAGGCGTTCGCTGAATGACCTTGGGGCTTCGGTTCACCAAAGGAACCATCATGAATCCGCGAAAGATCTTACTTGGCGTGGTGTGCGGTGTCATGCTCCCCATCGCTGTCAACGGCCAAACCGTTCAGTCGTTGAAGCTCGTCACGAACCATATCATTTCCGATCCTGTTTCCGGCATGATCTACGCCAGCGTGCCCAGCAGCGCAGGCACTCACGGCAATAGCATCGCCACGATCGACCCCAGCGCCGGCGGCTATCAGCCCATGTTCTACGCGGTGACTGCCGCGGTCATCGGCGGCACCGCGATGCTCGGCGGGCAGGGCACCGTCCTCGGCGCCTTCCTCGGGGCCATCGTGCTGGCTACCCTGCTCGACGGGCTCAATGTCGCCGGGATCAGCGCCAACCCGCTGGACATCGTGTTCGGCCTGGCCATCCTGCTGTCCATGATCGCCAATGTCCGGCTCGCGCGGCTGCGGGCGGCAGGGAGGACCTGATGACGACAGAACCAGTCCCGGGCGCGCCAGTGGCGGCCGCGACGGCCGACGGCAGTGGCGATGTGCTCCGGGCCGAGCACATCAACAAGCGGTTCGGCGCGGTGACCGCGCTGCACGACGTGAACCTGCACCTGGGCCAGGGCGAGGTGCTCGGCCTGCTGGGTGACAACGGCGCGGGCAAGTCCACGCTGATCAAGATCATGTGTGGCTTTCAGCCACCGACCTCGGGCCGGATCGTGCTGGAGGGCCAGGAGATCACGCTGAAGTCGGTGGACCACGCCCGCTCGCTCGGCATCGATACCGTGTACCAGGACCTGGCGCTGATCAACGAGCTCACCGT
>QHBL01000249.1:0-322 GCA_003244125.1 Chthoniobacterales bacterium | reverse complement strand
GAGGTGGCCAAGCTGTCCGGTGGCCAGCGCCAGGCCATCGCGGTGGCCCGGGCGGTGGCCTCGGACGCCAAGGTGCTCCTGCTGGATGAGCCGCTGGCGGCGATGGGCGCCAAGGAAGGGGCGATGATCCTGGAACTGATCAAGGACCTCAAGACCCAGGGCCAGGTCTCGATCGTCATGATCATGCACAACTACGGCCAGGCTCTCGAGGTCTGCGACCGGATCAACCTGCTGCAGCACGGCGAGATCACCTTCGACAAGCTGGCCAAGGACACCTCGGTGCAGGAACTGAACGACATCGTCATCGAGGAGTACCGGCGGG
>QHBL01000127.1 GCA_003244125.1 Chthoniobacterales bacterium | reverse complement strand
CTGAAATCCATCACGGCAATGGCCACGCGCATGCCTTCGAGCGATCCATGGCCGGTCAAGACGGCGTCGACCAATCCAGTCGCGTCCTGATATTTCTTCAGCCGATCCTTGTAAGTCGCCATGCCTTGGAAACGCAGCGTGTCGATCGACTCCAAATTCGCGTCCATCTCCGTGAATGAGTCCGGATCGAGAAGCGTGCCGATTCGTTCGCGCGCTGATTGCGCGAAGTGATAATCGCAGCGCGGACAGACCCGCTGATTCTCCGTCAGCTCGATTTCGTGCACGACCTCGTCACAGCCGGGACATTTCTGGAATAAACCTTGCGGGATTTCACGGCGGCGGCGGCCGTGCATCTTCAGTGTTGGTTTGCGAAAGATAGCCATCTCAGGCGCGCGCCGCAGTGACGGCGTGAAGGGAGCGCGCGCCGGCCTCACGCAGGACGCGCGCGCATTCGCTCAAAGTCGAGCCGGTCGTGAGGACGTCGTCCACCAGAAGCACGCGGCAGTCTCGCACGGCGAAGTTTTCTCGTAAACGAAAGGCGTCGCGCAAATTTTCCATGCGCTCGGTGCGATCGAATGCCGTCTGCGTGGTGGTGTAACGGGTGCGCTCGAGCGCAGCGAGGAGAGGCACCCGCATTTTCGCGCTCACGATTTTCGCGAGCAATTCTGCCTGGTTAAACCCGCGCTCGCGCCGGCGGGCGGGATGCAGCGGCACCGGAACAATCGCGTCAAAAGAGCGATGGCGGAGGCGCGAGTCGTTCACCGCGGCCAGCAACCACGCGCCGATGGCATGCCGCAGGTGCACCTCGCGGCCATATTTAAAACGCAGGATTACGACGCGAACGACTCCGCGACTGCGATAAGCAGAAACGGCGGAATCAAAATCGAGCGCGCGATGGGCGCAATTAGCACAGGTGAACGCTTCGCTGATCGCGCCGGCGAATGGCTCCGAACATTTCTCGCAAAATGGCGGGACGATGCGCGGAGCTTTGTCCTGGCACGCGTCGCAGAGATAGGCATCGCTCGCGAGGCAATCGCCGCATACTTCGCAATTCGCTGGATAAAGCAGCGATGATACTGCGCGGAGCGGTTCAGCTGCTTTTGCGATCAGCATTGAAAAAGAGCAACGCGACGATACCCCACGTGATCAGTCCCAAGGCGAGCGGAATCACACCGACGAGGAGGTTTTTGCCGAGCAATGGAAGCATGATCGTCGTTTGTCTCGTCAATTTGCCGAAGATGCCGCTGACGAAAACCCAGCCGCTGTGAAGTCCGATGGGCAGCCAAAGCGAGGAGGTGCGCAACCGCGCGTCCGCCAGAATCGCGCCCACGACGAGGAGCGTGGCGAAGCCGGCCAGCACCAGCAGCGGATCGCCGAACTGCGAGAAGGAGTGCGCGATCGAGCGGAAACCTGAGCTCCACGTCACCAGCCGGCTCGTTTGATCAGGCGCTTTCAGGAAATGAATGATGGCAAAAAAAACAGAAGTGATGAAGCCGGCAAACAGCGGCCGCATGGCGCGCAACAAGATTCCAAGAACGAGACCGCGGAACAGAGTTTCCTCGATGAAAGGAACGGCTATGGAAGCTGCGGCGACGCCCCCGACGGCAGTCCACGGGATGGCATTCTTCAAAACGAATGCGCCGTGATGCACGAGCGCGATGGCGGTGTAAGCGAGCGGCGTTGCCGCGATGATCCAGCCGATGCCGGCGTCACGCGGGGCGTGCGTGTTGCGCCGCAATCGCAGATCCGCCAGTGAACGAATCTGCAATGAACGCAGCAGTGGCCAAAGAAAAAGCAGCGCGCAAATGAGCAGCGCGCGATGAAAGAAGCTTTCGAAATCAAAGCGCATGAGGAAGGTGGCGATGCCGTGCGCGGCCGCAGTTTGCGCAGTCCAGAAGAGTGGCGGGGCAAGGATGGCGCCGCCCAGGACGACCGCCGCGAAATAGGCAAAGAGTTTGGCGGCGTCTTTCAAGGGGGCTAATCTAGAGACGCGAGATTATGCCGCGTCAACATGTATGGACCGAACGCGAAGATGATGGCGTGAAACGCGAGGTGCGCGCGACCTGGTTCGGCGGCGTCTGGCGTTTGCAATCGAAACGCGCCGATGAAGAAAAATGGACCTATCATGAACAGCCGCTCCAGCCCGACCTGCTGACGTTGCAGGAACTCATCGCGCGCAAATATCGGCGACGACGAGCGACCATCGACGAGCTCAATGCAGTCGAGAAACTGGTGCGTCAGTGCGATTCGAATACATGAAGAAGGCACGTCTCGATCAGGTGCTCGTCGAGCGTGACTATTTCCAGAGTCGCGAGCAGGCACAGCGCGCCATCATGGCGGGAGAAGTGCGGATCGACGAACGTGTCGCGACTAAGCCTTCGCTCATGATTTCGCCGGAGACGCAGATCGTGACGAGCGCGCGCCCGCGTTTCGTTAGCCGCGGCGGACTTAAGCTCGAAGCCGCGCTCGATCATTTCGCTCTCGAGGTGCGCGAGATTATCGCGGCCGATATTGGCGCGTCGACCGGCGGCTTTACCGATTGTCTGCTGCAACGCGGCGCACCCCGCGTTTACGCCATCGATGTCGGACATGGCCAGCTCGCCTGGAAGTTGCGCAACGATTCGCGCGTCGTTGTCCTGGAGAAAGTGAATGCGCGCACGCTTTCAATCGCACTCATTCCGGAGACGATCGACCTCTGCGTCATCGACGTCTCCTTCATCTCGCTGACTTTGATCTTGCCGAATGCGTTTGCCCTGCTAAGGCCGAGCGGAAGCGTGCTCGCCTTGATCAAACCGCAGTTTGAGTTGGAACGTTCCGCCGTCGGCCGCGGCGGAATCGTGCGCGACGCTTCTCTGCACGAAAAGGTGCAGCGCAAGGTAGTGGCGTTCGTCGAGCAGCTCGGCCACGATGTCATCGGTCTAGTCCCATCCGTGATCACCGGCACCGACGGCAATCGGGAATTCTTTATATGCGCGCGAAAACGATCGGGCTGATCGCGCATACGGGAAAAGCGGGCGTGGCTGAGCTGGCGCGCGCTGTCGTGAATGAGTTCGCCGCCCGCGGCATTGAAGTCGCAGTTGAAAATGCCACCGCCGCGCTGGCCCAACAACCTGCCGGCGGAGACATCGCCGCGATCGCACGACGCGCCGATCTCATCGTCGTGCTTGGCGGCGACGGCACCATCCTCAACGTCGTCGCATCCGCCGGCGAGGAATTAAAACCCATCTTCGGCATCAACGTCGGCTCGCTCGGTTTTCTCACCTGCGTCAATTCCTCCGCCTACCGCGAAGCTGTCGAAGCCATGGTTAGCGGCCGCATTGCCTACAGCGAACGCGCGCTCCTCGCAGTGGAGTTGCGCCAGGGCGAGCGCACACTTTCCGCCTTGCACGCGCTGAACGATGCCGTCATTAGCCGCGGCGATGTTTCGCGTCTCATCCGATTGCATGCCCGCGTCAATGGCGAGCCGCTGACCGAATTCAACGCTGACGGCTTGATCATCGCCACGGCTACCGGATCGACCGCATACTCGCTTTCCGCCGGCGGACCCATTCTCGCGCCTGACTCCGGGGTATTCGTCATCACGCCGATTTGTCCACATGTGCTCACGAATCGTTCCGTCATTGTCGG